>CAMEUD010000019.1 GCA_945937975.1 uncultured Clostridia bacterium | reverse complement strand
AAAAACCCTTGAAAGTGCCTATTTTACTAGGGTTTCAAGGGTTTTTAATAATGGAGCTGGTGACGGGAATCGGACCCGTGACCCCCACCTTACCAAGGTGGTGCTCTACCGCTGAGCCACACCAGCATAGTGTGTTTTTTGATTGATTTTTACGGTGAAATTTAGTGGTTAAAAAGTGCTGTTTTTGTTTTACCAAGGTGGTGCTCTACCGCTGAGCCACACCAGCAAATGCTGTTTTTTGATTGAATTTTGCGGTGAATTTAAGTGGTTAAAAAGTGCTGTTTTTGTTTTACCAAGGTCGGGTTCTAGTAAAATAGAGTGTGTGCTCTATACATTAGAACATTAGGAAAATAAAGGGTTTTAGAGATACAAGAAAATATTTGCTGTCTTTTGATCGATAAAAATGACAGCAATTGACAGCAAATGTGATGTTTTTACTAAAATTGGTTGCTCTTGAGCTGCCTAAAACTTTGTAAGTTTAACAAAGTGGTTTTAATATGATTATTAAAGATAATAATTCATAATGTATCATTGTAATGATATAAATTTAATAATCGTAATTAGTTGAAATATAGACATATCATTGTAATGATATAAAAATGTCATAATTGATTGACAATGTATCATTGTAATGATATAATATCATAGATTAAAAGGAGAAGAATATGTCAAAGTTAGTTATTTATCATGGTTCAAAAGATATTATTGAAAAGCCATATTACCACGGTGGAAAGGCTGAAAACGATTATGGTTTTGGATTTTATTGCACAGAAAGTTTGGAACTGGCAAAAGAGTGGTCTTGCAGTAATAACGAAAATAATGGATTTGCAAATAAGTATTCTATTGATTTGTCTGGGCTTAAAATTCTAGATTTAACAGATAAAAGATATTCAATACTTAACTGGATTGCAATACTTTTAAAATTTAGAACTTTTGATTTGAGTAATGATATATCTATTCAAGCGAAAGAGTATTTGCTCAAAAACTTTTACATTGATGTAAATAATTACGATATAGTTATTGGGTTTAGAGCAGACGACTCATATTTTAGTTTTGCAAGAGATTTTGTAAATAACACAATTCCTGTTAGAAAGTTAAGTCAAGCTATGGAACTCGGTCAACTTGGAAAGCAAGTTGTAATAGTTAGCGAACTTGCATTTAGTAAACTTCATTTTGAAGGTTTTGAAACTGCAGACAGATTAGAATACTTTACAAAAAGAAAAGCGAGAGATGAAAAGGCACGAGAAGATTATTTGAAAGGCACTAGAAAGTCTGCGACACTCACTAATGATATTTTTGTGGTGGATATTATGAGAAGGGGGTTAAAAGATGGCGATTCAATCATATAACGATTTATATTTACCAAGTCTATCCGAAAATTTGGGTATAATGTTTGAGCATGCAGTGGATATTGGGATAAACCCTACAATTTTTTGGAATATATTTGTCAATTCCAATGTTGCAAAACAAATTGAAAAAGGAAATCCAAAGTATCTTACCTGCTCTGCATTAGATTATTTGAATGAGATTTATAATGAAAAAAAATCTATTCCAAATAAAGAAGACATTAACAAAGATAAATATTATTGGGCTGGCTGGGTTTTAGCACAATTCCAACATAAAAAAGGATATTCTTTCTATAAGATAAATAATTCATTGCCTATTGAAGAAGTTTTAAGATTATATCCAACCTTGCACGAAGCAGATGTCAAAAAGTTTTTTGATGTGGCAAACACATATTTCAAAAGGTCTGAAATCACCAACCTAAAAAAAATAAGACAAGCACGAGGCTTATCTCAAAGCAAACTTGCAAGTCTTGCAGAAGTTGAACTTCGCTCTATTCAAATGTATGAACAACGAAGAAACGACATAAACAAAGCACAAGTTGAAACCCTTTACAAACTAGCAAGAGTTTTGGGTTGTAATATTGAAGATTTGCTGGAAAATTAAAGAATAAAACAAAAATAGCACTAGGAACAGAACCTAATGCTATTTTTTTGTGGTTAATCTATATCTAAATCTTCATCGTCAAACATTGGAGAGTTAAAAAAATCAGCAGTAGTAACACCCAATCCACGAATGACTAGCAAAACGGTTTTTAGATTTACACTATTATTGTCCGCCCTCATGAGTGTTTGCATTGTGATGTGAGACATTGCTGTGATTTTTTCTAAACGATAAATTGACATACCTTTTTCGTTTAATATCTCTTTAATTCGCTTTACTATAACTTCTGCGACAGTGTTCATTTTGCTCATTTCCTTTTGTATTGTTTTCACAATACTATTGTAGCCAAACATTTAAAAATTATAATATTGTATAAACAATAGTAAAGGCTTGTAAAATTTAAATTTATATTGTATACTAAGTTTGTATGTTTTTTTAATTTAAGATTATCTGTCCTAGATTTCCGTTTTCGAGCTGGAATAATGCACATTCTAAGAGAAAATAGCGACAAAAGTGGCAACACCTATATTGTAAAAAAGACACTACTGACCAATCTATATAATTTGCTAAGCATAGAAGAAGACCAAGATAAGGCAGAAAAAATTTTACTAAGCCTTCAACTGGATGGGCAAATAAAACAGTTTGAGCAAGACGACGAAGACTGCGTTATGCTCACTAAATTCTACAAAGTAGAGAATTATATTGCAAGTAAACTAATCAGTATGAAACATACTTTTTCTAGTCAAGAAATTGATGTTTCGCGTGAAATAAGCGAATACGAAATCTTTAACGGAATAACACTTCATGCAAACCAAAAAGAAGCCGTGCAAATGGCAGTAAATAGTGGCGTTTGCGTCATTACTGGTGGCCCGGGAACAGGTAAAACTACTATTGTTAAGTGCTTATTAGAATGTTTAAAAAGACAGAGAAAATCTGTTTTGTTGTTAGCTCCAACAGGTAGGGCATCAAAAAGGCTTAGTGAAAGCACAGGCGAAGATGCCAAAACAATTCATAGAGCACTCGACCTAGATTTTAAAAATGGCAATGGCGCATTTTTCACTCGTGACGACAAAAATCCACTCAGTCAAGATGCAATTATTGTTGACGAAGTTAGTATGGTAGATAGTGTGCTTATGGCAGCACTAGTAAAGGCAATAAAGCCTAATGCTCAATTAATTATGGTGGGCGATAAAGATCAACTTCCAAGTGTGGGAGCAGGTAATGTGCTCAGTGATATACTAAGTTCTAAAATAATTCCAACTTGTATGCTAACCGAAATTTATCGTCAAGACAGTCATAGCTACATCATTACAAATGCCCATCTAATTAATAATGGCAAAATGCCCATTTTGGATAATACCAGTAAAGACTTTTTCTTTGAAGAAAAACTTGACCCCACTCAGATGCTCCATACCTGTGTTGGTTTGGTCACTCTAAGACTTCCAAAATTTGCACAAACTACTCCACAAAAAATTCAAGTGCTAGCGCCTATGAAAGCTGGTGTTTGTGGTGTTGACAGTTTAAACAAAGAACTTCAAAAGATGATTAATCCACCAAACCTTAATAAAAAAGAAATCGTAACCGAAAATGTAATTTATCGTGAAGGCGACAGAGTTATGCAAACTATCAATAACTACGAACAAGAATGGACAAGAATGACCGACGAAGGTTTTGTTGAAAAAAATATGGGGGTCTTTAATGGTGACATTGGAAATATCATAGAAATAAACTCGCAAACAGGCGAAATTGTGGTTTTGTTTGAAGATGGCAGAAAATCTATCTATCCACGAACAAATCTTAGTGAATTGGTGTTGTCGTATGCAATAACAATTCACAAAAGCCAAGGCAGTGAGTTTGATGTTGCAGTAATTCCAGTAGTGAGTGGTGCAAGTGTTATTCTAACTCGAAATCTTCTCTACACTGCCGTAACTCGTGCTAAAAAGATGGTTGTTTTGGTTGGTTCAAAACAAAACATAGCCCGAATGGTAAACAATAACTACACTCAAAAACGCTACTCAATGCTCAAACAGTTTTTAATAGATGAACAACTTTCTTTCGACCAAATGTATAAATAATATGATTGATAACTGTCACTAGCATAATTTTTAAGACATTAAAAAACAAAATACAACCCAAATGGTTGTATTTTTACTTATTTTAAAAGAATATATGCATTCCACCAAGAGCAAAGAATAACACGCCTATTACCAAAGTTAAAGTTGGTAAAACATTTGCAAGTATTAATGAGATAGTACCTTTCCCATTTATTTTTCTTTGTTGTTTTGCTAAATTAATTGCTTTTATTTGAATTGTAGGAGTAAACATTAAAACCAAAATTAAAACTAAGATGCCTAAACCAACATTTACTTGCCAAGAACTAGCAACTAGCACAAATGCGACTAAATAAACAACAATGCTAACAATCATTAAAACAATCGATTGTTTTCCTTTCTTGTTGTCTTTTAACTCTTCTTCTGTTGGATTTTGATTGATTTCTGTGTCTCTTTTTTTCTCTATTTTCCAAAGTTTTCCAAGAGAACTTATTGTTGCTTTTAGCCCTTTAAAAAAATTCATAATTACCCCTTAACGACAACATTATAACATCAAAAACTAAAAAATTAAAACATATTTATGTTTTAATATTTATTGATTGAAACTTTTAATAATATATGTCTGTAAATATAATTTAGTTCAAGTTATAATCATAAATCCATACTTTGATACACACATTCCACAATGCTTTTTGAAGCTAATGAAAATCCAAAAGTACACTTTCTTCTTTTCTTAAACTTTCTGCATTTTGATTTTGAAAATTCTTTTTGGAATATTCTATTGATAGTTTTATTGCTTATAAAAAATTATTTGCCACTTACAATTCTTTTTTGCAATCTTCACAAAAGAAGAAGCCGAAAATTTGGGCTGGGTTAACACCACAAGATTTATTAAGTTTGAATTAGGATAGTGCTGACTTGCCAGTTACTCAAAAAATAGTAAAAAAATGATAAATGATTTTTAATAAATAAAAGTATTTTATATTTAGGTTTGAATAACATGAATGAAACATAAAGTCTGTGGTAACATAATAAAACGTTTAATATTCTGTAAAACGGAATTACTAGATTACAAAAAACCTAAACAATAAACTATGTTTAGGTTTTTTATTTTTTAACAAAATTAATATGACATTACAGCTATTTTTAATAATCATTCATCAGCTTGGATGCAATTATGATTTTTAAATAAAGTTTTCATTAAAATCATAGTTGAAATGATTACATTTCAAGTATTACTTCTTCTTCTTTATTATCATTTGTATTTTGTGAATTTTTAGATTCTATATTAATCTCTAAATTATTTTGATTATCTGTATTATCATTTTCAAGATGTGTAACTAAATGTTTAAAATAATCTTCAGATAAAATTGTTTCTAAAACAGTTTCTTTTGAAAGAGTTAAATCATTATTTTTAAGATATTCTTTCGCTTGAGTAGTAATTAAAGATGAATAATCTTTTTGAACCAATTCTTTGACAATATTTTCATATTTTGGCATCTCTTTATAGAATGATGAATTATTAATATATTGTTTAGCAATATGGGATGAATCACGAAGTTCATCAATGGATTCTGCAATTTTAATTCCTGGTATTGCTGGTTCATAGTATTTTTTTTGCAATTCATTTAAATTATTCAAACGAGTTTCTAATACTTCAGCCGTATTAATACTTAAATTTAAATATACTTCCAAATGGTGTAATTGTTTTTTTTGCTTTTTGCCAGCAAATTTAAAAATTTTACAAATAAATGGTAGTTTAAACTCATCAACTTGTTTACGACGTGACTCAATCTCGCGCCTTGTTGCTAGTAACTCCCTTTTTACACTGTTACAATAAGATTCAACATAATTATTTGTTACTAATATTTTACCATCAATAACATCATAGCTGCCTACAGTATTATCATTAGAATAAAAGGAATTATTTACGAAATATTTGTCAAATTCTTTTATGTTTTCATCGGTATAAAGTGGAAGATTGCTGTTTGCTACAAACTGTTTTAACTCATTTGCAAGTTTGTCATACTGTTTTGCTTCTGGTGAATTTTTAACATATTCAAATTCATGAATATATTCTTTAAGTTTTGACAAGAGAGGTAAAAATATGTCATTTTTTGATTCATCTCCTGCAAAATACACTTTACCGTTATCTATAACAAGTTTTGGCTCATAAAGTTCTTTATATTTACGTTGCTCGTCTTGTAATTGTTTTGTTCTCAATTCTAGTTCTGCTTCCAAATTATCCTTTTTTGACTGCAATTGTTGTATTTTTGAATTTAATATAGGTATATCATCACCATATTCATTAATATCATAAACAAAAGGCAAGTCCTCTGAATGAAGAGGTATTCCTGTTTTTTTACTATATGTTAAATCCTCTTCATGTTTTTTTAAATCAGTGTTTAATAGTGAAAGATCAAGACTAACATTCATTATTTGTCTACTCAAGTCATCTATCTTTAATTCTAGATTTTTAATATTTGTTAAAATATCCATAATTACCTCCTATTTTTTATGAGTTATTTATATATTAGCATATAATCAAAAAAATTGCAATACTTAATTTTTTATTTTATTAACACCAATTAGCACTAACAAAATAATTTGTATATAATTTTCAATTTAATAAAATTTGATAAAAATATATGCTCATATTTTTGAAACAGTATTTATACTATTATACTTTTCCTCAATCTATACTTTAACAAGATAAAAAGTATGGATAAATACTTTAATTATTATATCGTATAAAATTACTACATTTATTCTACTTTTCAAAACTATTATTACATAATCTTTTAATTGTTTATAATTTAAAAATATATTATACTGTAAAAGTAAATTATAATGAAATAATATTATTAATTTATGATAAAGTTAAAATAAAATTTCAACCATATTTTTTACTTGTTGTGAATTTATTACAAAATTTAATTGCTATATTTAAATTTTATCAAACTTAAACGGAGAAATATAAACATGAATTATAGAAGTTTTACAAAAGAAGGAAAAAAATTTAATGAGGACGATGTTTATGTAGATAGTAAAAATCGTTTTGGATTTATTATTGATGGAGCCACAGGTTTATTAAAAGAACATATTGCATTAAATTATGATAGTGATGCTCAATGGTATTCCCATACTCTGAAAAAATTTTTAATAAATAATTTACCTAATGCATCAAAAAGCATAAAACAGATTATTAAAGAAGCTATAATATATTTAAATAAACAATATAATGCTTTTGAAAATTCACAAAATATTGTGTCAAAACCATCTGCTGGAATAGCAGTTTTTAGGGTTGTAGGCAAAAAAATCGAATACTTTATATTAGGAGATTGCAGTTTAATTGTAAAATATAAAAATAATAGAGTGTTACATTTAAAACTAAATGACTTGACTAGATTAGATAACATTAACATAAATAAAATGAAAGTAATTGCAAAGAAAAAAAATATTGATGTAGTTGATGCTAGGCCATACATAAATGATGATTTATTAAAAACCAGATTAATGCAAAACACAAAAAATGGATATTGGATTTTATCAGATAATATAGAAGCTGTCAATTATGCAAAAACTGGATATTTAGATGCCGAAAAAGTCTTTCATATTGTTGGATTAACTGATGGATTTAGTCAAATTATAGACCTATTTGGTTTATACAATAAAAAAACATTATTAGAAAAAATCGAACAATCTGTTTCATTGCAAGATTTATACAATGAATTATATGATATGCAAGAAAAAGATAACAAATGTAATAAATTCCCAAGATTTAAATGCAGAGATGATGCATCAATATTTTCAGCATTAATTTAATTCCATATATAAGATTTTTTATTCCTTTAATGCTTTTTAATAACACCAATAGCAAAAACTTTCATAACTTTCATCGCCACCTTTTGAAACTTCTGGGCCTTCTGTTTTCACTTTGCCGTTAATGCATTAACTGTGGCTTTTCGTCCAAATTTGCAAACTGTTTTTTAACAAAAAAACAAGTATAAGAACTTCAATTGTTAACCAAGTATATTTAATAACATATACTTGAAGTTTCTTTCCACTAAAAATGTTTACAATTCAAAAAGCATATAAATCCAATTTTCAAAAATTCACTGTTGCAAATGTCATAAATTTTTGTAGCAATTGATTTTTTTATAAAATTAAAAAATAAAATAACAATGAAAAAAACCGTTCTTTATCTCTAGAATTACCAACTAAAATCCTTATAATAAAAGCCTAAAAGGGGGTTTTGACAGGTTTTTGCAAACAAAAAAGAGAGCTGTAATAACTCTCTTTAACTGGTAGAGATGAGTGGACTCGAACCACCGACCCCCACCTTATCAGAAAAGTTACCTTTTTTCTTCGGGTTTATACGCCTATGCTTAAATGTGCCTATATGTAAGGCTTTTTAGCACATTTGAAAATGCTTTTGATGTCAAACATTTTTTTACTCTTGACATCAGTTGACATCAAATGTGTTATTTTTGATTAAAATGTGTGCTTTTGACCTATCTAAAACTATTAAAAACTAATCTGAACTTTTAAAGAAATTCTCTACAAAGACAAGCACACGCCAGAATCCCAAAAGTAAAATTGTTAGATAAAAAACTGATATAAAATATAACTTGGTTACGGTATTATTAAATCAATAAATTGTTATTTGATATAAAAACCGAGAATGTATAATCCTCGGTTTTTTATTGCTTTAAACTGCTTGTGAAGCATTGTTGTCATATATGAAATTTATTTCATCATTGATAATTTCTGCGTAGAAAGTTTGTGTTGTTCCATTTCTGATTAAAGAAATTTCAAATTTCGTATCATCTGTAGACTTAATTTTGTAAATTGTAGTATCTTTTACTCCAGAAGTTAAGTTGATAAGTTCATATTCAAGTTCTGTTTCGTTGTTTTGCTTTTCAAATTCAATTTCAATATTTTGAACTTTTACGCCATTTTTGTAAATTTCATACTCATATTCAAGTTCATTACTTTCTGAACTTTGTTCAACTACAACATAGTTTTGCTCATCAATATAAGTCTTAAATTCAAGAGAATACTCAGTTTCATCCCCTTCGGTTTCAATTACTTTTTTACCTTCAACTTTGAAGTGGTCTTCATTTGCAATTAACACACCTTCTAATGTAGTTGATATTTCTGTTTCAGTTTCTTCATCTTCAATTTCGGTATTTGTTTCAGTTGCAATTTCATCATAATAAAGTTTATATGTGCTTGTTCCTGCTACATTTGGAAGAGATATGGTCATAACAAAGTTGTATTTTCCAAGTTCTTCTGATGTGTCAGTGTTTTCCTCAACAGTTTGAGTATAACCATTATTTTTGATAATATCTCCAAACATCGTTATACAATTTTTTGCACCATTAACATCTTCTTCTGTAATACTTTCTGGTCTGCTTGTCTCATTTTGCATAGCACTAAAAGTTCTTACGCTTTTTGAAATTGCTGGTAGTTCTTGTTGTAAATACATTGCACTTGACATAGCGGATAGTGCATACATCTCTTTTGAGTTTGTATTTACTGGTGGCTTTCCATTTCCGCCACATGCCGTTAGGCATAGTGCAAATGGCAAACATAAGATTGCCCCAACAACAGCTGATACGAATTTAAATTTTTTTGTTTTTTGCATTTTTTTCTCCTTTTTTATTTTATTTAGACAAGCATTCGTATTTTCTTGTCTCTACTAATATAACAAAGCATTTGATGTTATTTGTTGGTAAATTTTAAAATTTTTTCAAATATGTTATAATTTGATTATTTCCCTATTCTATGGTATAATAAACACAAAATATAAAATATTTCAACAAATTGATATGTTTTTGTTGTTATAATAGTGGTATGAGATATGGATTACAAAAAACTAGAAAAAGAAATAGAAAACTTAAAAAGCGGAAATGTTAGTGCTTTTGACTATATTTATAACTGCACAAGCCTTGCCGTTTATTTTTCTATATTACATATCGTGAAAGATAAAATGTATGCCGAAGATATTTTACAGGACACTTTTGTGCGTGCTGTATCTTGTATTTCCCAATACAAAAAAGATACTAATTTTATCGGTTGGCTATGCACTATAGGAAAATCATTAGCATTAAATCACTTAAAGAAATATCGACATGAAACTTCTACCGATTTTGATGCAGAATCTTACAAATATGGAGTTACACAAACTGAACTCCCTTACATTTTTGACATTGCAACAAGAATTTTGTCAACAGATGAATATGAAATTATAATGCTTTGTCATGTTTCAGGATATAAACGAAGGGAAGTTGCACAAATGCTTAATATGCCTATTGGCACTGTTACTTGGAAAAATAATGAGGCTTTAAAGAAATTAAAAAAATATTTAGAAAAGGAGAATATCAAATGAAAAACATAAAAAAACTTTTAGCACAACAAAAGTCAGAAATTTTACCAGATGATAAGATAAAAGATAACATTAAACAAGAACTTGGCTTTGAACAAAAACAAACTTCTCTTGTTTATGCTCACAATGGAAAACAAAAAAGCAGTTCTACTCAATTTAAAATGATTCTTTGTTCATTTGCTGTAATTGTTGTTTTATTCCTTGGAATTTTCATTCCAGTTTTTTTAAATAAGGACATAGACACAGGCAACCCTAAAATTTATAATAAATTTGCACAAGTTGTCAATGCCGATACTTTTTATGCTTATAGTGTAGCATCGGTTGGTGCTTTGCTATCATCTAATTCTGTCCATACAAGTTCTTTTTCTTCAACAAGCCAATATAATTTTAGTGCTACAATGTCTGCAACATACAGCACACAAAGACAACAAAATGAATTAAATTCTGCTCAAAAGGAAACTCTTGACAAATATATGTCTTTACTTGAAAACTTATTGAGTGAAAGCAAAATTGAAAATAGTATAACAAATGGCGAATTAAATTATCAATTTACAATGATAGTGAATTATTCTAATTTGAATGGCGAAAAAAATTCTTATAAAATGCTATTTAATAAAACTCTAATAGATGAAGATGTTGAAGATTTTGAAGTTGAGCAAAATTATGCTATTGACGGAATACTTTTAATAGAAAATGAAGAATATCCAGTGGAAGGTTTATATAAAATCGAAACTGAAAATGGAGAGTCTGAAAGCGAGATGTTTTTCAAAGCTTTTACAAACACAAAAAAATCTTCCTATATTGAAGTTCAACAAAATTTTGAGAGCGAGATTGAAGATGGCAAACAAGAATTAGAGCAAGAATTTATTTATTCGTTATATAGCGAAGGTTTACTTGTTGAACAAAACACTATTGGATATGAAGCAGAAGGCAACGAATTAAGTTTGAGTATGAGTATTAAAAAAGGTGAAATAATCAATAATTTAATATTTGATGCAGAGAGTAAGGAAGGCAAACTATTAGTTCATGTTACTGGTAACATGAGTAATGAAAATGTGAATTTTTACATTCAATTCCAAGATGGTAAATATAATTATATTTAGACCAATAATTTGTCTAATGAATTAAATAAAAGTTAGAAAAACTAACTTGTATCAAACAAGAAAGAATAAAGTTAAAATAAAAATGTGAAACAAGTTTTGAAAATGTGACATAAAATGTTTCACATTTTTCTTTTGTTGACCGTTATTTGGGACAAGGTATAGTATTTGTCAATGTTCGACAAAGAATGTTGTCGCTTTTGAAAGATTTTTGAGTTTTGTTATGCTATACTTAAAGTGGAATGGAAGAAAAATTTTATGTTAAGATTAAAGATGACTTTGGCGTAGTTCGTGAGTTTGAAGTTCCTACCCTTGAGATGAAAATTGCGATTGACAACATTGACAAAGATTTAAAGGAACAAAACAAACAAGACGCTATGAACTATGCTCGTTCTTTTTCTGCCTATCCAACTGAGGACTACATAAGCTATAAAGCCAAGCAATTTGATGACAGCAAACTTATTTCATATTTTGAGCAGCAGCGAGAGATTTTGAAAAAAGCTATTTGGCAAGTTGTTAAAAAAATGACAAACGAGAAATACAAAAAGATTTTGTATATGCGCTTTAAGGGCAAAATGAAATTCAATAAGATAGCCGAAAAACTTGCCTGCTCAAAACAAAGCATATCTGATAACTACAAAACTGCGATTGACGATTTGAGAGTTTTGCTTTGTGAAGATAAAGATTTTCAAAACACATATTTCTTCAAGCATTGGAAAGAACATTTGAAGATTGAAACAAACTTAATTGCAAAAGAAAAGTTGAATGAGTTTGCAAAAACAAAAGACTTTTCTTCAATCATAACTATTGATAAAATTATTGATTTTGTTGATGAAGTCAAAACAATTCAAAAGAAAGATAAAAAGCTCGGTCTTGTTGATGACACTAAAAAAGCCTTTAAAGAACAAAAATTTAATTTGTTTGGCAAAGAATATTCTGTTCAAGATATGTTTGACATTGTTGGCGAATTTTTAGAGCCTTTTAGAGAAAAACAAGAGAAAAAATAAAAATTTTTAATAAATTTTACTGAAAATATCAATTTACCCCTGACTTTTGCCTGTTTTTTATACATATATGAGGGGCAAATGCAAATTAAAGAGAACTGCGAGCCACCAGCAGTTCTTTTTTCTTTGTGAAAATTTATTAAAAGGAGGATTAAAAATGCAACGCTTCTTAATTTACAAAACTTGGAGGAACTATGGCAAGAATTAAAACAAAAGATTTGAAAGACCGATATTTGTTTAGAGTTTATGACGAAAACGAAAGCGAACTACTGCACCGAGCAATCACAAAGTTTAAAGACAAATTTGATAGTCTAAATGACGCCATAAAATATTTTGCTTTGGTTGGTGCTGACAAAATGCTTGGCGACAACAACTTAAATCAAAGCATAAACTTTTCGGAAATACGAAAATATTTGCAAAGCATAGATGACAAACTTGCAGACATTTCTGGCAGGCAAAAAATGGACTTTGTGGAAACAAACGCTGAAATCAAAACAAATCAATCACTCTTAAACTTGATAACAAAACTTTTACACAAGGTAAATCAAATCAATATTGGCAATTACACAAACGATTGGAAGTATTCCCCGCTTGATGAATATGGACTTGAAGAAGAAAAACAAAATCACTTGCAGGAGCTTATGAATGACTAATAATGCGACCCCAAATGTTGTTTACAAGCAAGAATTTTTTCTTCCACATTATGAGGACGAGAAAATGCAAGACAAGAGAAATTATTATTCATCAAACAAATATAGCGATTACCTAAAATACATTGCAACAGGAATTAAAGACTTACAAAAACTTGACTTTGTGGAATATTCAAACAACAACTCAAAATCTTCTGGAATCTTCAATCAAGATGGAAAGATGAGTAAAAAAGATATTGCAAATGTGCGAAAAAATTTAAGAGAAACACAGTCAGTTATTTGGAGTGGCGTCATCTCGTTTGAAGAAAAGTTTGGACTTAAATGGTGTAATAACTTTGAGCAAGCATACAATCTTGTTAAAACCGAACTGCCAAAATATTTCAAACGAGCAGGACTTAAAGCAGAGAACATTGAGTGGTTTGCAGGACTGCATGAGAACACCGACAACAGACATATTCACATCATCTTTTTTGAGAAGGAGCCACAGCGAATTAAAGGCAATAAAAAGATATTTTCTCGTGGTTATATTTCAGACAAAGCAATGGACTTTTTCAAAGCCAACTTGGAACTCGCTGCAACCGATTTTAAGGCTCGTGAGATAAAAGTAAGAACAAACTTAACAAAGAGTTTTAACGAGCAAATAAACGACATCTCTGGGCTTAAAATGAAGGCTTTGCTTTTAGGTTTGGCAAATCAATTTTCTGAAAGTGGACACCTTTATTACAACTCTGAAAATATGCAAAACTTAAAATCGCAAGTTGACAATATCACAAATTATATTATCAAACATAATCCAAATATTTCACTCTACAAAGATGATTTTGACGAACTTGTGAAAGAAAAAAATGACAAAGTAAATAGTTATTGCAAGCGAAATGGTTATGATAAACCGAACGAAAGTGTTGGCGACAAAATGATGAATGACATCTATCGAAGGCTTGGAAATGTTGTTATTGAAAGTGCAAAAAATTTAAAGATTGAAGAAGAACAAAGGACAAAACTAAACGCAAAAAATTTAGTTGAAAAACGAATGCAAAAAAGCAAATTAAAAAGAGAACTTGATGAGTGTTTATATCTTAATTCAAAGGTCGAATACGAAGCTATCAAAGCCTTTCAAGACTATATGAATAAACTTGAAGAAATGCACATAAAGACTTTGATTGAGCAAGGAATTTTGAGCAGTGATTTTGAAATGTAAGCACTAAAAATATAGAAATATTTAGTATAGAGCATAAGCGAGAAACAATTATAAAATTTAGTGCGTAAAAGTGCCATTTAATAGCACTTTTAAATGATACACTTAAATTTACTATGTTTTCTCGTCATTTTGGAAGCTGTTGGGATACCCAACACTTCTTCTTGGCAACAAAGTTGCTACTTCTATCTCGCTCGATGCGAATAGATTTTAATAAATTTAGATTTAGAAAGAGATTGTAGAAAGAAAAAATTTTACAAACAAAAGGAACATTAAACTTATGAATTTAAACAATACAAATCTAAATTTAAACAACTTAATACAATCGGAAGTTGACCGAATTTCAACTAAATATAATAAAGATTTTTTGGATTGCGAAGACCTAATAAAAATCACTGGACTTGGCAGAGATAATGTTAGGAACTTGCTCAGAAGCAAATCTTTCCCAACAACAAAAGTTGGTAAACGACAAGTTGTAAGTGTGCTTAATTTTGTTACTTGGCTAACACTAAACAACACCGCAAGCGAGGTGCAAAATGGCTAGAAAGAAAGTTGTAAGTAAAACTCGCAGAGCCAACAACGAAGGCTCAATATTCCAACGAAAGGACGGAAGATGGACTGGTGCAGTAACAACTGGTTATGATGACAATGGCAAGCCAATTCGCAAATTTATTTATGGCAAATCAAGAATGGAAGTCGCAAATAAATTGACTGAACTAACTAACAGAATTGAAAGCGAAAATTTTGATTATGTTGACAAAAACACAATTGGAAGTTTAATGACAGAATGGCTTTTAGTTTTCAAAAAGAACCAAGTTACACCACGAACTTTTGAAGGCAATTTTAGCAAATTCAAATTGCATATTGAACCTAAAATTGGCAATATGAAAATTGATGAAGTTACAACAATGGTTATTCAAAAACTATTAAACCAAATGCTTGAAGATGGATATAGTCTTGATGTTGTGAGAAAAACAAAAGTCATATTTAATCAATTTTTTGACTACGCTGTTCAAAATAAATTTGTGCAAAGCAATCCAACTTTGCTAACAAGAGTAAAAAGCAAAGAGCGAAAAATCTATGATAGTGAAAACAAATACAAGGCTATCCCACCCGAAACAAGAGAAAGGTTTTTAACTTGTCTTGGCGAACATAAACTACTTAAACCACTTTGTCTTTGTATGATGTTAGGCGGCCTTAGAACTGGCGAAACTTTGGGACTAATGTGGAAAGACATTGACATTAAAAACAAAACTATAAATGTTGATAGAGCAATCACTATCGTTCCTAAATTTGATGAAAATGGAAAAATTACGAAGCGAGTAACTGTTATCAGTGAAACAAAAACTGCTTGCTCAAAGCGAACCGTTCCAATGCCTGACATGCTGGTGGAAGCATTAAAGGAATACAAAATAAACCAAGAAATTAAAGCTGATGAAAAAGGCATTGTTTTAACTGACAAATCAAATTTGGTGTTTTGCAATGATGATGGTTCACTTAGAACATACTATGGCACTAAAAAGATTTTTAATCGCTTTTTAAGCAAATATAATCTAAATAACCTTGGCATACACTTTCACACATTAAGACACACATATTCAAATATGTTGTTTGAAGCCGACCAAAACCCAAAAGTTATTCAAGCCTTGCTTGGTCATAAATCCGTAAAAACGACAATCACGACATATAACAGTGTAGATAAATCATACTTTCAAAAGGCAACTGATGTGTTAAATAACAATTT
>CAMEUD010000018.1 GCA_945937975.1 uncultured Clostridia bacterium | reverse complement strand
TGACTCTTGTTTGGGATTTTGTATCCCATTAAATTGAACATTTCATCAGATGAGGTAGTTGAGATTTCGTGTACAGCTGTAACAATTCCGTTGTTTAGATGAGGCAGTTGAGATTTCGTGTACAGCCGTAACAATTCCGTTGTTTAGATGATGCAGTTGAGATTTAGTGTACTGCTGTAACAATTCCGTTGTTTAATTGATTGATATCAATTTCTGTTGGTGTGTCATTGACTGTCCAGATGAATTGGAGATTTGATAGGTTGTCATTGACGATTCATCCAGTTATGTCGATGTCTGCATAGACTCGGACTACATACATATCATCTTTTACAGTTTCAGGAGAAGCAACACATCCACCGTTGAATTGTACGAAGTACGAAATACGAAATAAAATAATATCTGAAGTAGACAGAATTTTAAATGTAAGCCATTTTATGTTTCTGTTTCCTTGTATAGTTTTTTTCAGATTTATGTATTGTGTGTTTCGAGTGGAATCCTTGTCCAAGTAGTTCAAATTCTGATTCTCTGTTACCTTTTCTCATTGCTTTAACTGCATCTGATAGAGGTTGGAATTTTCTGTTTCTTTTCATCTTGTTGTATTATGTATACTGATTTTTGGCGACAGATACTTATTCTGTACAGAATTTCCTTCTTTCTGTATATGAGGTCTGTACATTTTTTGTATGCATCGCCAATTTTAATCACAACATAATTGTCATTATGTCATATTTTCGTCAGCAGTTTTCGTCAGTATTTGAAATCAAGGTTTCAGTCTTTTCTGAAATGCTTGATAAAGTTCTGATGAATTCTTGAGAAGTTCTGCGGGACTCATTGGAATAATTTCTCTGTTCAGCCATTGTTCTTCAGACATATTCTCGAGGTTGATGAAATTATCATGTTTCAGATGTTTTACCATCGTTCTTGAGTGTGTGATGATCAATACGCCTAATGTTTGATCTATGTGAAGGTTTTGGTTCAGGTATTCAGCGATACCAGCTTGTAGTTCTTCACCCATACCGAGTTCCAATTCGTCAAGAATCAGGAATCTGTCTTTGGTTTTTAAGATGTTTTGTATAGAGTTGAGTGTATTTTCACTTGTTGGTAACCACTCACAATCTCTACTGAAAACCATCATCTGATTTGGGTTAATCCCAGATCTGTCATCCATAGATATTGATGCAATGATGTTATTGATGTTCTTATCCTTTAGGGATGGTTTTGTATGCAGAAACTGATGCAGGAGTTTCCGTATCATTGATTTACCAGACCCATTATTTCCAGTAAGGACTGTGATTTTATTGAGTTCGATTCCATCCATTATGTCAATGAGATGGTCAATATATGTATTCAAATCTTTCATCGTCAATCGTAATCGCAAGAAAATTTATTCAGTAATTATCTGATGATTTCATAAGATTTCTTCAGATATCTGTCTGACTAATTCGTTTAGCAAAATTCTGAATCAAATTCAAAAGTATATTCCTCATTGGTGGAATATTTTCTTTCTGCTTCTGTTGGAATGTCAAATTCATTGCAGTAACAAAGTCCTATATATTCTGAATTAGTATATGGTGTATAATTAATCATATCCTCTTCATTAACCCAATAGTATCGATATTCATTATCATCATCACATGATTGTAAAAGAATTTTCCCATTTAAGGTGTTACGATAAAAATTACAGTTATAAACTGAATATTTTGGAATGTGAGTAAACTCTGCTGAATGAAGTATTGTTTTCATTTTTTGATAATAACTAATTTATATTTCGTTTATTGCATATATTCAGACATCATCTATAAGTTTGATTTCATACAAATTCCACATTATACCATTCGATGTCTGATTCTTTCAGTCCAAAGAAATCGATAACATAATCAAGTGTGAGGTCATCATCTCCTGAATATGTGGTGTGGCGGATGTTGTTGTTATTAATTTCCTTGTAAGTTACTTCAACTGTTTTCATAATGAATTTGTATTAATGTTGTTATTTCCTTTTGACATTACAAAGATAACATTTTTTTCTGACATGACAAAAAAATTTGGTAAAAAAATATCATGGATGGTGATTTTTTCATCATCCATGATTTCGGTTTATTTTCCACCCTTTCTTGCATTGGCAAGTTTTGAAATCATTTGGAGATTAGAGAGTGTTGTTGTTCCACCTTTCCACCAAGGAATGATATGGTCTGCTTGCATTTCTTCAAATGGAAGAGATTCACCAGTGATTGGACAGATACCCTTTTGACGTTCATAGGCAGTTCTCTTGTCTGTGTTACTGAACACACGTTTAGATAGTCTGCACGCAATGTTTTCATCTTCACCACTCAAGATATATTCATATACACCTTTCTTGTCTGTTACTTCTTCATTTGCCATGAGTTCATTCACTCTCTTTTCGATTTCTGAAGCATCATACATTTTATGGTGGAATCTGTTATAAAGGTTTCCCCAATTCAGACCTGACATTTCCTTACGATAATTTTTCGCATTCGTATCAATTGCAAATGTAGTCTCAACCCAATTGATTACTGATTGGTAATATAACCAAAGTTCATTGGCATTGATGTCATGTTGGTGTTTTGACATATAAGCGGCAATATGACCATTTGAAATCCAGTCTAGTGCAGTTTCAAGATATTCTTGACGGATTGGTGAGCCTTTGACATATTTGTTTCCAAGTTTATAGGCAACACAATTGGTCTTAGAGAATTTTCTCTTCGCATCTGACAACCAAGTTCCAATATAGTTGATATTGAGAAGTTCTTGGTCTGTCAGTTTTTCACCAGCAATATTGATTGTCTTGAACCATTCAAGGCGTTCTGTTTCGTTTCCTTCACAGATATACACCATCAGTTCATAGTCAAGGATTTTCTCTTGCATTGAGTCTGGGAGATTGTGGAAACATTGTTGTACACCAGGGATAAACTCCATAGAGAAGTTTCCTTCAACAAATTCACAGATAGACATTGTTCTCTGTTGACCATCAAGGAGTTCGAAAGAGTTGTCTTCATTTTTCACCCAGTACATTGTGTTAAGGGGGAAACCTCTTACAATTGTACTGATGACTGCTTTCTGTTGTTTGTCCTTATAGACAAATTCACGCTGGTAAGGGGGACGAATATTGAGTAAACCATTGAAACCTGTTACGCCTTCTTCTTCATTGTTGGTATAACCAGATACGATATCACGAACTTTGATTTGCTTTAATTCGATTTTCATTGTTGTTTTGTTGTTATAAATTAAACCTTTTTCAGAAATTTTTAGTCTAATTGACATTACCCAATTTGAAATTGTAAAGTTTCGCAAGGGAAATGATGATAAAGATTTGTCAGTAAATGGTAAATGTCCTTATTTTAGAATTTTAATCAAGAAATGTGTTTAATGAAAAGTCTATGATATGTTTTTTGACAAATTTTACCATTTCGTGTAATTTGTCTTGATTTAATTTCACCTTTCCAAATTGTAGATTTTTTATACACATCTAATTCAATACAAGGTTCATGACACCCTACAATTTCAAATTGGGTAGGACAATGCTTGTAAAGGAATGTGATAGGCACACCAATAACACCATCATAGTCCATTGGAATTTCAGCAGTCTTACTTACTTCAATTGCATCATAGTTGTCATACTTGGGATAATCCTCTGCATTGTACTTCTTGTAAAGGTCAAGAGGTTGATTTCGTTTTGAATGTTCAAGGTTAGTAAACCAAGTCACACCATTAACAAACAAAAACTTGCGTCCATCAATTTCTTTATATCCCGCTGCGTTTGCTTTTGCTTCATAATCATTAGGCACTTCAAACCAACGATTACTACCATTCATAGACAAACCTAACCACAATTTATTTTCCTTAATCAAGGGAAAAATCTCTTTATAGGTAATTGCGTTTTGGTTACCAATAATCAGGAATTGCTTACCATATTCCATCAGTTGAGCAACATACTCACGGAACAGACTGAAAGGAGGATTAGTAACCACAATGTCTGCTTGCTTTAAAATCTCAATACATTCAGCACTACGGAAATCACCATTACCTTCAAGGTACTTTACTTCAATTTCTTCATCATCTACGATACGATTACCATTCAGGTCACCGTTATACTCATAGACAATACCTTGTCCATTCTCATTGTATGCTGTACAGATAAGTTTCTTCAAACCGAGATGTTCAAAGTTCATTGAGAAATACTTGAAGAAATTACTCCAACGAACATCATCACAATTACAATATACGACCTTTCCTTCAAAGTGCTTCTTATAGTGTTTGAGTTCCTTCTCAATGTCTGTTAATTGAGTGTAGAATTCATCATTCTTTGCAGTTTTAGCATTGTGCAAGTTTGAGTTCTTTGCCATAATTTCTTGGTTTTAAAATTATACTTTCTTAATTACACTACAAAGATACAAAAAAAAATTGAATTCACCAAATTTTTCATAAAAAAAAATTCAGAGAATTCAATTTAAATCACATTTTTTTGATTTCTGTTTCCAATTTATCTAATTCATCTTCAATTTCTTTTAATTTATTAAGTAAGAATTTTTCTAATGAACCATTTTGGTATTGTGGTTCTTCTGCCACAACATTAGTTGATGAATTTTCATAGTGCTCCTTAAACCAATCTGATTGTGCAATATTTTTATATCTTTCTCTATAATCTTTACTCATTACTGTATAATCTTTACTCATTATGATATTCTTTCCAAAATGTATTTAATTCTGATTCTGCTTCAAGTAACTTTTCGAAATTAGGATCTGATTCATCTGGTTCTTCAACAGTATTAATAGTCTTTACCTTCTTCCAAGCCCTGTCATATGCCTTTTTAAGTCTTTCATATTTCTTATTTAATTGCAATATCTCATGCATCTGCTTTCTGTTAATTGGCAACTTACAGGTTTCGCACGAAATACCTTCGTGACAACTACCATAACCAGAAAAACCAGACTCATAAAATCTACCAAGTTTACAATATGTGGTTTCTTGGTATATTGGATATGGGTCGGTGCTCACGCAATCTTTCTCTTTAATAAGATATGGACATTTAAACCAACATCTGTATTTCTTTAGTTTTCTTTCTTTCATTTGTTCCAATAATCAAATAATTCTTCTAATTTTCGAAATCTCTATCAAAGTAATGACCCTTAATCATTCTCTCAAGATTATGTTCTCTCCTAATATCTTTATTACCTACAGATGGCATACCAGGATAAAATTCAACTTTCACACCATCCTTAACTGCAAACATCTTATAACCCATATCAAGTAAATCAAAGGAGAATGATGCTAATGAATATGTATATATACATTCAACACCATTCTTAATGGCATCTTCTGTTTCCTGATATGTTTTGAATATATGGTGACGTATAAATATGTCCCCAGAAATATTATCTAAAAATAATGTAAATGTCTTCATTTTTCTTTATTGATATAACATACGATAAATAAGAGAATTAGTTGAACTACTATTTAAGCAAATAAATAGTTCATCCAAATGTCTATAAATTGTCTACCGCAGTATTCTGCAAGTTCTCGTGTCTTTAATGCGAGCCGAGTTCCACCATACGAGGTAGAACTCAATTCTGAGTGACTCGTATAAGCATAGGATACACCACCATTCGCAATCGAGAAGTTGAACGAGCGATCGAAAGCACGGCATTTTTTCTTTTCATCTCCAGATAAGGCATCATATTCGTCTTTTGAATATATATAGAACCAAGGATAATATCGACGTTCTTCTCCATCAAACTTGGGTTTCCATCCCTCATTAAGAGCTTCTACAATCACTTTTAGCTTTGCGAATGCAAGAATATCATCTGCGAAGGTAGCATCTGCAATCTCACGGTAATCAATTACTGATTGATTATCAGTACCAAGCACTAATACGGCGTCTGTAAATGTTTTTACTCTTTCTTTAATATCTGGTGATTGAAATATAGTTTTACCAAATATGTTCTCGAGTAATTCTTTCTGTTCTCCTGATGCTTGGTTATATGCTTTCAATATATTTTCTTTCTGAATTGTTATTGTATTATCCATATTATATTATTTTTAAGTTTTTTTATTAATTATATTTTATTCGATATCTTTATATTAGTACTTTTGAACTATCTTTTGGCTCTTCACCCTTATCATGCCAAATATTTTCAAAATTTGGATGTTCATCAGCCCATTTAGCACCTTCTGTAAATCCTTTTATATAAAAATCTAAGTGTTCACCTTCCTCATAACTATAATCATATTGGTTTAGATGATGTACACTTGCTCTTTCAATTTCTTCTTTTCGTGTCATAATCATTTCTGTTGTTTATTTTACAATTCTTGGAATATCATTTCTGTTAACTTAATCATTTTCTTTTCATTTCCACGAATTTTTACACATTAAATACAAGTCATACAGTTGTTCATCCGAGTATGACATGTTTTCACTGATGTCGTTCCATCGCCAAATATTAAAGCCATCAACGTAATAACCAAATTCTTCAGGTATTTTGTCAATAACACTATAGTTTGGTTGACTTCCTGTTAATAACGAAATAATATCTTTTCTGTCTAAATCTACAATCATATTTTTTCCTTGTACTTTCTATAAAACCATTTTCAAAATCACAACTAATCATATATGTTTAATCCAGTTGCGTCGATTGCTAATCCCTTTTCAATAAGATCTCTGTAATCGAAATGATGAACATTTAACCAATCAATAACATCTAATATATACGGGATATTATTATCTGTTCCTATCATTAACCCTTCATACATTAATTTCTCTTCCTCTGTCATATTTGACATAGGGCGAAGATATGGTTTGATTTCATAATCATCATCACCAACAATTACTTCGACAGAACTTCTTTCTGAATCTGCAACTATAGTATTCAATGATGAGTCTATAGATTCTACTGTATATACTCCTTCGTAATACTTTCTATCTAATTTTGACCAATTTTTAATATATGCTTTCACCCCATATGGTAAACGACCACATAAATCTCGGAGTAAAAGTATTTTATCTTCCTGTGTCATAACTTAATCTTATTTTTTCGAATTCTTTTATCTTTGGATAATCAGATACCCATGAGCAAGCACCATTACAAGGAACATTAGTGTATATGTATCTTGAACAAACATAAGGTCCTTCTCTCCTGCGTTCCCTCCAAGGACATGCTTCAATTCTATCAAGTATTTCTTTTCGCGTCATAATCATTCCTCCCAATATCTGTAAAATTCAGGTGCTTCTTTGTTCGTGGCCACAAGGTGCTTTGTATCATCGTTGTATGGGATGCAATATTTATATACGCCACTAACGCATAAATAAGGATAAATTTTCCCGTCTTTTGTGATATTTGAAAATAAATCACATGACCAATAATCGTCTTTGAGATACTTCACCAACACCTTATCAAATGGTTGTAATGTCTTTTGGTCGAACTTAGGTTTCTTAATTTTGAATTTACTCCAATCTCGTTGATCTTTGCTGGGAAAAAGCATAATACATTCTCCTTCTGAGAAAAATAATCCATCTTTAGTAAATGATAATATACGATTCCCATTCTTACTACACGTAACTATCGGATATTCACAATATTTTATACGCTTAAACTCAACCTCACCGATAATAGGTGAATATAATTTAGTCCCTTCGGGGCAATCTTTAAGAATTTCTACCAAATTTAAATTTTCGTTCATAATAGTTATTATTTTAGACATAATTAAATACTATTAGGATAATATAATAAAGTTCCCATAGAATTTTTATGAACATCTATATCAGGAAACTTATTATTAAATTCTTTAAGATTAAAAGGTTTAACGAGTAAATGACAACCCTGTTTTGTTGGTATAATGCCAATAAGATAGAACTCCTCTCTAGTATTGTAGAATGGTAGTGTAAAATCTATCTTAAAATAATCATCAAACCACTTTAAAATAGAGTCTTTTGTTGACATATCATCAATATCTATAATCCATACAGGATTCTTTGAAGTTAATGTTCCTGCTACACTGTTAAGAGTCTTTCTTGGATTCTGGATATTACCTTCACATACTAATGAAGATAGCTTTACTAACATAAGTTTCTGTAACCTTTCAAAGCTTTTTGGACTTACATTAATATATGCTCTTGCCCCATAGTGCTCACAAAGAAGAGTTATTTCGGGCATTAATTCTCTGAGTTGTTCTTCACTCTTTATGAAATAAGTTTTAATAGTTCCCTCCTTTACTTTTTCACCCTTATGATCTTTTGCTCTACATACTATTTGCATGTGACAAAATACTTTTTGATTATCTTTTGGCAGTAAAGGAGCTATTAGTTCTAGATTATTAATTACCATAACTAAATTTTTTAAATCTTTTTTGTAAGGAATTTAATTAGTTTCATTTTTTATACTCCTTAATTTATTTTTTTTTTATGAAATTACCTTACATTTAACACAATTTACAAAGCAATTATATACAGCTTCTAATGGAGTATCACCATATCCATCTAACTCCTCATCACCTAAATATCCACATAGCCATTTGTTCTTATATACAGAATATAGTAAATTCACACCACGGTTGATAGTCAATTTATCAGATGACCTTACTGGAAATCTCATAAGCAAATCTTGCAAATCACATTCTACATATAGACCAGGATCACTAAATGGACTAGGTAACTCAAACTCAACTCCAAGTGAACTTAAATAACTAATCTGGTCTCTAGTTAAAGTCTTATCAATATTTCTCTTTTCCATAATTTACACTAACGTTAATTTCATTTCCGTATTTATCAAAGCATTCTACCATATATCCACTTGGAATATTCCATTTTCTAATCATTCGTGCGAGAGTCGTTTGAGACAATGTACCAAAATATTCTTTGCAATTATATGTACCAAGACCTTTAGGAATGTAAGCCTCTTTCCAAGAGAACCAATAGTCTGCTACATCATCATAATCCATAACATCTGAATAAGGATATCTATGTCCACCGTATTTTCGTATGTAGATATACCAATCACGTTCATATTTTCCGATATATCTGCGTGATACAGGTACATCATCACAAGCATCAACATAATATTTGAATTTCAGTTTTGGATTTTTAAGACCATTTCTCTTATATGTGTCATATACGTATTTTCTATCTTTAATATTCTGATAACATTCTTCTGAATATTGCTCTTTTAATCTATCTTGAATGAATTTAACAGGACAATATCTAATCAAATAGACATCAAAAATAGTATCAGT
This sequence comes from uncultured Clostridia bacterium, assembly GCA_945937975.1. Taxonomy (GTDB): domain Bacteria; phylum Bacillota; class Clostridia; order Christensenellales; family UBA1242; genus UBA5893. The sequence continues at coordinate 6,864 of CAMEUD010000018.1, read as the reverse complement.
ACTCCAAAGCAACATACCATCTTTATTTTCATTAAGAAAACATTCAATATCTTCTACCGAGTATTCACCATAGTCAATGAATTCCTCTTTTTCATCATCATATTCGATTTTATGTGGTAGATACTCTGCTGGAGTAATAATATTTCCATAATCATCTGTTACTGTACCTTGAGAATGACACCAATCACAAACCTCTTTGTATTGCTCAATAGTGTTAAAATAAGTCTTATCAATATATGCCATAATTAAGATATTAAAATTTTACCATATTTTATTTATTATTATCAATTACTTCAATAGGTGTAAATTTTAAACCAGCTTCTAATATTAGAAATTCCTATTTTAATTTTATTCCAATTAATCGTTTTCTTTAAAATTTAATTCATTAAATGTTTTTCACCAACAAATTCTACATAAGCAAAAGTTGATTACTTTCATTCTAATAGAAATGCTTTCTTGATTAGGTCTGAAAAACATTCTTTAAAATCCTCCGCCATTTTCTCAGTTGGAAATGTGAGTATGTGTGGATAAGTACGGTATCCATTCCAATCGTAGACAAGGATATTTTTATTTATAGTCACAAGTAGAGCATACTTAAATTCTTTGTACCCTCTTACCCAATAGTCACGGAGTTGCATTAATTGACCAATAGCAGCGTATTCTTTTGCTCTTTTCTTTGTGTCAAATTCATCTATACACCCAAATCGTGTGCCTTCATCACTATCAAGAGTATAACATTTTTCTCCTTCTGTTAATTCTCTGTATTCATTCCAAGTTCTTGGTAGTTTACTATATTCAATTTTCTTGAAGAAAATTTCTTCAAACGTAGACAATTCCTTGTCTACTTCATAACCTTTTGGTATATTAATTTTTAATTTATTTTCTTTCATATTCGAGTATTTTACACTAATGGATATGCATGTTCAATTAAGTCTGAAAAGCAGTCTTTAAATTCTTCCGCCATTTCCTTGGTTGGGAATGTGAGTGGATGATTGGTGTTTTCGCACCAATCACAAATCGCTGTCCCATCAAGTCTATCTCCATACACAGCATATCTAAATTCACTATACCCTCTTACCCAATAGTCACGAAGTTGAATGAGTTTCCCAAGTGCAATAAACTGCTCGGCTCGTTTTTTTGTTACGAACTTATCGTGAGCATCGGAGAAGTCACTCATAGCTATAGTATTACGATTCGTGTAATATACAGTTTTTCCTTTCATTAAGGAACAATAATCTTCCCAAGTTTTTGGGTTATCTGGAATCTTTTTAAACACAATTTTTTCGAATGTTGACTTTTGACGGTCAATTTCATACCCTTGTGGCACTTCAATTTTCAATTCTTTTTCCATATTTAAATTTTCGTTCATAATTGTATGATTTTTCATTATTCAATTTCTACTGTTAGTTTATCTACACAACAAAGGTACAACTTTTTTCTGACATAACAAAATTTTCTACAACTTTTTTCAAAAAAGTGATTTTTTCGTAAATCGCAGTCGTAAAAAAGTCACCAACTTTTATAAGGGTTGGTGACTTCATATCATTCAGGTATCATATGATTTCTACCTGAATTATTTCGATACATGTACGGTTATAATGATTAATATGATTAAAGTCTGATATGAGTTCTTGTTATAAGATGATATCAGATATTTATCTGATGTCTATGTGAGGTTCATCTATTATTTAAAACTTTGGTTTATATTCTTCTTTTATTGAAGAATTATAAAACGTATATGCGTGATATCTTACATTAGATACATTCCAGTTAGATATATCTTTATTGAACGATTTACAATTACAAAATGTGCATGTCATATCAGTTACACTATATACATCCCAATTAGATAAGTCTTGATTAAAATTATTACAGTCACAAAACATAAATTCCATATTAGTTACACTAGATACATCCCATTTTGATATATCTACAACTGACTTTAATTTTTTACAATCAGAAAACATATTTGACATATTCTCTACACTCGATACATCCCAACCAGATATATCTCCAACTGATTTTAATTCTTTACACATAAAAAACATATATGACATATCAGTTACATTAGACACATCCCAATCTGATATATCAATATATTTAAATAATGTTCCCTCAAATATTCCTCTATTGTGATCATCACAAAAAGAATCAAGATTACTAACATCAATATCGTTAAAGTCAATAGGTTTTTGTTTTGTTCCATGTCCTAATTTATTATATCTCTCATCTACGATCTTTCTTAACTCGTCAAATATTTTTGGTGATTTCATATTTATTTAAACTTTGGTTTATATTTGTTATTCATAGAATAACATTTTTTAAATGCGAGTTTTATATCGTTTACCTTTGATACATCCCAACCAGAGATATCTTGATTGAACTTTCTGCAACCATAAAACATACAACGCATACGAACCACATTTGATACGTTCCAATTAGAGATATCTTGATTGAACTTTCTGCAAAAACAAAACATGCATTGCATATCGTTTACCTTTGATACATCCCAACCAGAGATGTCTTTATTGAAAGATTCACAATCATAAAACATATTCATCATATTAGTGACATTTGATACGTTCCAACCTGATACATCACCGTTAAAATCTTTCATCTTTATAAACAATTCCGACATATCCGTTATTGCAGATACATCGATATCATTTAAATTCACTTCATTTCCTTCGACTTCGATGCGTTGTTCGATTATATCTCTCAACTCTTCTTTTGTTTGAGGGAAATACTTTGCTTGTTCTTTTGTCATATTAATTTATATTATAATTAATATAGGAATTGTTTTTATTATATTCGTTTAATCATTAATCTTTCTTCATTATTATCTGACTCAAATCCATATTTGCTATATATATCAATCAAACCTTTATCATAAAATCTTAACGAGATTGCCTTACATTTATTTGACTTTGCAATTTCTTCAAGTTTATTGAAATAGAATTCAAGTAGACCTTTATATGTGCTTAATGTTTGAATATCAAATATGTGCATTATATTACCTTTAATTGGCTTATTCTTTTGATCGTTCCAATAAGTTAATGAATATGAAATAAGTCCACATGTTTCTGATTTGAATTCACATTTTATATAATGTATGTTCCAAAGTCCTGCACCAATATCCGCATAATTTTCATCTTTCCTGATTGCTTCATCAAATAACCAGAATCCATGACCTCTATCCTTATGTGGATTTTTAGGTTTTTGAGGAACTGATTTTTTAATGATATCTTTTAATTCTGTTTTATCAGTAATCTCATAAAACTTCAATTCATTTTCTTTTGGAGTTATTCGTGTATTAGAATGTTCTAATATGTATTTTAATGATTTCATAATCTAAATAGTTATTTTCAATAATTCATTTCAATGACGAATCTTCTTCCTTTTGGGGGTTAGACCATAGCAGGTACAGCAAAGCTTAAAAAATTGTTCGCCAACAAATTTTGCTTTTTCTTTGCTGTTAAGACACAGGGGGAAACCATAATACGCAGTCTTATACGTACTACGATAATTCGTAAATGTACATCGAACACCAACAATCTCCGCATCATTCGTATAACAAGTCTGTATACCTTTACTCACACGTTCAACTTCGCCCATATTATCCATTTCCTGTTTACTATATAGTAAAAATACAGGAAAATAACCACAACCGTTTTTATCGTACCATCCATCATCACCATTAATGGCTTCGCAAATAACAAGCAGTTTCTGCAATGCATTTGTCATTCTCATATATTGGGGTCTGTCACCTACCTCCTTAAATTCTCTTGGTTGAATTCCCAGTACCTCACATGCTTTTTCGTAACTCGTTATGTCTCGCCAGTCTATGAACAGCTGTTCACCATACAACCGTTTAAGAAACTCCTTTTGTTCATTATTTGCCGTGCGATATGTCGTTAATAGTTTATTTTTGTCAATTGTTATAACTTCTTGTTCTTTGTTCATTTCTTGTCGATTAATGAGTTAATTTTATCCTTTGTATCTTGAATAATTTTAATCACCTTTTATTATTCATCAACTGATGGTAATGGTTCATTTGTATTGCACATCATTTTAAAGACATCACTAACAGTTCTCATTACTTTGGTATAATATTGTTCTTGTTTTGATGTCATTTTTTTCATTGTTCTTGGTTAAGTAATTCGACTAATTCTTCAGCACACAATCTGTTGTATTCTACATCATCCGAATCGAATCTCTTGATGTCAGTGATAAAACCATTTAATTCCATAAATACAATGTAATTGCCATTATAACCATACCATGTCGTAAAACTTGGTAATTTACCATCTAATATTTTGCGTTGCATAGACTTGAAAGCGTTCTCGAAACAAAGTAACTTTGTATATTCCTTAACATCTACAACAACTTCGTTGTCTTTAATTATTTTTAGTTTCATAATGTATATTCTTTTATTGTTTAATCTTTAATTCCAAAGGGTTGACCGTCAACGAAAGTGAATCCTTTATTAAATGTTTCTACGAAAGTATAAGTGCAATTGTCAAATTCAATACATCCAAGTCCAATTTCAGTGATGTGTACAAAAATACTATTCCAATACAACCACCCGATTGGTTGATGCTTCTTCATCTCCTCAAAGCATTCTTTTGCATTTTTGAATGGTCTGTATTTTGGTTCTTTCTTGATTCTATAAGACTCGTCTTCAATGTTGAAAACATACTTATCTTGAATTATTTCACACCATTCACCGGCAAGAAGAACTTCGATTGGTTTTCCTTCTGCATATGCATTAAGCACTTCTGCAATTTGTTTTGCTTTTTCTTTTGTCATAATCAATATATTAATTTAAAAAAAAATAGTTGATAACTCATTTGTCTATGTGTATGTACAATCAGTCCATATTTGACATAACAAAGTTAATTAAAAATCCTAATATATACAAATATATCAGGTAAAAAATGTCTTGTACTCATAAATTCTAAAAATAAAGTTCAAAAATAAATGGTGAATTTTATCAATTTTCATCTTAAATAAAATCAAAGAGATTAATGCCATTTATCATTTTATCTTTATTAACTTTATTCGTTCGTTTCGCATAAAGCCAAGGACAAACTTTCTCATACCATCTGGCATCAGGTGCCATAGAGGATACTGGTTGATTGACATTATTATCTGTTATATCTGATAAAAAAGTATAACATTTTCTCCAATCACTTTTTCTATTACCTCCTAAGAATTTAACATAAGGAAATTCCTTTTCTAAACCTTCACAAAGCATTACGAAGTTTTCCACATCTGTTTCAGATTTGCATTTTTCAAGAATAATTCTCATATAATAATCTTGATGTGTCGATTTAGCTTTATCATTAAGAGTTTTCGATATTAAATAAATATTTGGACTCTTTGATTTAGAAAATTTCACCAAACCATGTCCATATCTCCAAATTACATTATGAGATTTATTATATTCCGGAAACACTCTAATATCTAATACTCGGGCACCATCACTAATTTGTTCTATCCATGTTTTACTCTGACATTTTGACATAATTAAATGTCCTAAATATAACAACCAATTTGATGGTCTTAAATATGTCATCGTGTTATGACTGCCAAAAACTTTTTCTTTAAATTCCATTTTTGTATTATTAGTCATATTTCTTATTTAAATAAAAAGTTAATCCAAATATCAAAAAATTGTTCACCACAATATTTAGCAAGTTGTTCTGTTTTTAAAAATAACCTTACGCCATAGCTCGTAATCGTGTACAACCCAGCGTCAACCTTATTTTGAAAAATGAAATTTCCAACTGCATATGGGTTGCATCCAGACATCAGAGGAATACGGCACTTTTCCTTTTCATCCTCATCAAGTGCATCATACTCTTCTTTTGTATATGTATAAAACCAAGGATAATATCGATACTCACCTTCATCAAATGTAGGTTTCCATCCCTCATTCAGGGCTTCTGTAATAATACGAAGTTGAAGATAAGAAATAAGGTCTTGTGTAATATTAATGTTAATATTTACTGTACTCAAATACTCTTTAACATAGGGATGTTCATTACCAAGTGTTTCACAAGCATCCTCAAAGGTCTTAATGCGTTTAGTAATGTCTTTAGACATAATTGTAAAATTTTTTAAATTATTTGTATATAATGAATTATATCAAATGTTGTTATTTTCTTTTTACATGACAAAGATACAACTTTTTTCTGACATAACCAAATTTTACAAAACTTTTCGTAAATCGTAGTCGTAAGAAAGTGATTTTATAAGGGTTGGTTGCATCAGATAATTCAGGACTCAATCCAATAATTAATCCATTTCTTCATATTTACACACACGTCATTCACTTTCTTGTCAAACTCTTCCTTTGTGATTTCCGTGAAACCGTTAAGAAAATTGTCAAGTTGTCCATTATAAACGACTATGATATGCATTGCATCAAATCCTGCCCAGCAACTATCCTGTATGTCGCTAAAACATTCTTCAATTCCAGTGACCTCAAACTGATATTCACCTTTGCTATTTCTCCAATAATTGAACACTTTTCCGGTGTAAACAATGTCCTCATCATTTGGACTATGAAAAGTATAATACTTATTCTTGTCAATATTGACTTCCCGTTCTAATGCCAGATTATGTTCATCATACAGTTCCCGAAGATGCTTACGGGTTTTTTCGATGTCTTTATCAATTTCTTTAATTGTTCTCATATGAAAATTATTCTATTTTAAAGTTATCATCAACAACCAATTCAAATTCCCTAATTTCGCAGTCGTGCCAATCGTCATATGCATGTTCAAGTGCATCCATATAATCCCAATAATCTTGTTCAGTATATTCAGGATAATGCTCGGTAAGATACTTGATGCACCA
>CAMEUD010000017.1 GCA_945937975.1 uncultured Clostridia bacterium | reverse complement strand
CTCTGGTTGTTCTTCATTGACTCAAGCACCTGAACTTCCAGCAACAACATTGGCAACTAATTGTTACAGTTATATGTTCTATGGTTGTACTAAATTGAATTACATTAAAGCACTATTTACTACTACACCAGGTTTAGATTATACCTATAGTTGGGTATCTGGTGTTTCAGAAACAGGTACATTTGTTAAATCAAGTGCTGCTACATGGGATTTAACGGGAATCAGTGGTATTCCATCTGGTTGGACAGTACAAAAAGACTATTTATGTTTTACATCTACTGGTGATAGTACAGTTGCAATGAGACAAGAAGGTACACCAGCTACATCAGCTAATAAAGCAATACAATATAAACTTAATGATGGACAATGGCAAACATGGGATTTGTCAAATGTATCATTGGCTGATGGTGATAAGATGTATTTGAAGTCAGATGATACTATACCAATGAGTGAATCATACGGAATACATAAACAATTTGTGATGACTGGCTCTATTGATGCATCTGGCAATATAATGTCTTTGCTTAACTTTAGTACAACATTGACAGATTATGCATTCTATGGTCTATTTGAAAATTGTACATCACTAACACAAGCACCTGAACTTCCAGCAACAACATTGACAGAAAGTTGTTATAGTAATATGTTTAGTGGTTGTTCTTCATTGACTCAAGCACCTGAACTTCCAGCAACAACATTGGCAAGAACCTGTTACAATTATATGTTTAATGGTTGTTCTTCATTGACTCAAGCACCTGAACTTCCAGCAACAGAAATGCGTTCGGTATTTGCATTTAATTGTTATGCATATATGTTTGTCGGTTGTACATCATTGACTCAAGCACCAAGTATACTTCCAGCAACAAATTTGGAACAAAATTGTTACTATCATATGTTCGAAGGATGTACTAGTCTAACACAAGCACCTGAACTTCCAGCAACACAATTGAATACAATGTGTTATAGTAATATGTTCAAAGGTTGTTCTAAATTGAATTACATTAAAGCACTATTCCCTATAGCAGATGGCGAATTTATTGGTAATTGGTTAAATGGTGTGTCATCAACTGGTACATTCATAAAGAGCAAAGATGCAACTTGGACTAAAGAACAAGCAGGCATACCAACTGGTTGGACAGTAACAACCGTCTAAATATATTATCAAAGGTGGGTAATTGCCCACCTTTTTTATATCTATTAAGGAAATCATGTAAATGGTTTCCTTTTTGTTATTTTTAATATAAATTAATGATTAAATTTATTATATATGAGTAATATTGGTACAATTTCAATGGGTGTAAAGTTACCCATTTTGCGTCAGGGTGATGATTTGATAGAAGAGACATTGATGTCTGTTATTGGTGCATCTAATGAGATTGGTATGGAGATTTCTGATGGTGATGTAATTGCTGTAACGGAATCGATATTGGCGAGGACACAGGGTAATTATGTATCTGTTGATATGGTGAGTAAGAACATCAAGGATTTATTGAATGATGGTGATAAAGTTCCTCACATCACCTTATACCAGCCAGTATTATCAAGGAATAGATTTGCGGTTATTTTAAGGGCGTTTGCTCGTGCCGCAGATAGGATTACTATTTTGTTCACTGTACCCACTGATGAGGTTGGTAATGAGTTAGTTGACAGGCATTGGTATAATGAGAATGAGGAACATTTGGATAATGATGAACTCATTGAAGCCGTTGAGAATTACAAGCACAGATTCACTGGTGTAAACTATCCTTCTTTATATAGGGAGATTGTAGAGTCGGAGGGTTGTCGGTTTGATTATTTCTTGATAACTCATAATTATACTGATGATATGGGTAAGGTTGTAATTTGTAATGTTCATGATGCTGATGAATTGCAGTCTTGGTATCCTAGTTATTACACTTTAGGTGATTTTATGACCAACAAGTGTGAATGGGGTTTATTGGGTGCCAATAAGGTTGATGAAGAAAAGTTGAAGTTATTTCCGCGAAATGCGACAAGTTTCGCCAAGAGGTTGCAGGTTCGTTTCAAGGAGTTTACGGGGAAGAATGTAGAGTGTATGGTTTATGGTGATGGTGGTTTCAAGGATCCCGTAGGTGGTATATGGGAGGAACTTGACCCCGTGATTTCTCCAGGTTTTACTGATGGTTTGTCTGGCACACCTAATGAAATCAAGTTAAAGGCGTTTGCTGATGACAAGTATAGTAGATTAATTGGTGATGAATTGAGTGAGGCCATCAAGTCAGAGATTCGTCACAAGAAGTCAGATATGGTTGGTGATATGTCTAGTCAGGGTACTACACCTAGGCAATTAACTGACTTGCTTGGGTCTTTAGCGGATTTGACTTCGGGTTCCGGGGATAAGGGTACACCTGTTGTGTGGATTAAGAATTATTTCAAGAACTATAGTGACTAAAAAGATTGATAACTATATGGTCATTATTTTTTAATTAGTTAGTTTTCAAATATTAATAATTTAGAAAATAATTTTTAATAAATATATTAAATAGGTAAATATTTTTATATGGAAACATTACTGTGTAGATGAAGAAAACTAATTAAACTTAAACAATATGAAAAAATATGATTATTACTATGAAACGGAGAGTGTGCAATGTTGGGATGAATTGAAGAAATCCGAGATCACTTATGGCAAAGAGTGGTGGAAAAAGAACGCGGATAATGGTAGATTTGATTTGATTGGTGAATTTCCGATGGCTACCATTAGGAGTGTTGATGAAAAGAATGATATACCTATATATGAAAATCACACTAATGTATTAAATTCGGAGTGGGTTATACTTCATAATATGTTTATTAGTGTTTTAATTGATTATATAAAGGAGCATTGCTTTGAACATGTTGTTGATATATATCGTCTAACCATTTCTTTAGATAAACCGAAATGGAAATTGTCCTTGTGTGATAGGAAGGATGAAGAGATTAATTTTCCTGATAGCGACCCTTACATTATGGAGGGTGTTGATAGTTATGTTAGTGATCAGGAGACTTTAGACAAATATGATGAATTGAGTCAATTACTTTATTTTCATTTTGTAGAATTCTGTAGGCGTCACTTTGTTGATTTGAACAAGATGGATTATCTTTCCTTCTCTGTTGAAAATATAAAGGATTCCATATCATATGGGGGTTGGAGTCCATCTTCTGATTCCTCGTTCACCCTTTATAATAAGGGTCGTAAGAATATTGTTTGTAGTATGTAATAATCATTTAAAAAAATATTTTCAAAAAAGGTGTATATTTTTTATACGCCTTTTGTTATTTTTATAGATGAATATTTTGTATATTCATCTTTTTTTATTATCTTTGCAATGTAATTAAAAAATAATTGTTATGAACTTATACAAGAACGGTAATTATACCGTGATGATTATGAATGATGGCACGAAGGTTCGTTATACCAAAGAGGACTCCTTCATACCATCATTTGCGGAAAATTGTGATGTTAAAATAACTGATATGTGTAGTCAGGGTTGTCCTTTCTGTTATGAGGGGTGTACTAAATTCGGAGCACACGCCAATCTGTTCAAGTATCCATTTCTGTTAAATAGTTTACACCCTTATACAGAAATGGCATTGAATGGTAATGATTTGGATCATCCTCAACTTGAAGATTTTCTCATTTCTTTAAAGCGTAAGAAGGTATTCGCGAACATTACTGTAAACCAGAATCAATTTATGACCAATTTTGATAAATTGAAGGAATTGCAGGATAATGGGTTAGTATATGGTATTGGTGTATCTCTGATTTCCGGGGAGATCAATGATGATGTGATTCATCATATGAGATTATTAAAAAATATAGTCCTTCATGCGATTGTTGGTATTCTGACTGAAAAAGACATCAGTAAATTGAAGAACAAGGGCATTAAAATTCTATTACTTGGGTATAAGAATTTGAAACGAGGTGTATCATATATGGAGAGTAATAGTCACCAGGTGATGAATAATATGTCATATCTGTATGAACATGTTTATGAGATGACTGATTGGTTTGATGTGGTGAGTTTCGACAATTTGGCTATTGATCAGCTTGATGTAAAGAGAATCGTCCCTGAAGACAAGTGGGATGAATTTTATATGGGCGATGATGGACACTATACATTCTATATAGATATGGTCAAAGGTGAGTTTGCGAAGAATTCGTTATCACAAGAGAGATATCCTATTGGTGATATGACCATTGATGATATGTTTAAATTTATTTTAGAAAAAAATCAAGATTAGGAAGTATGAAAGTACAAATTAGAAAAAGTGTTTTTGAGACAAATAGTTCAAGCACTCATAGTTTGCAGTTGTTCAAAGGCTCCATAGATGATATGAAGAGTATTATTTGGAGAAGAATCATCGAGTCATATGATGACAATGATAGGAGGAATATGGATTTGGATGATTATATCAAAGATGGGGTATTATATTTGACTGGAATTTATCTTCCCACTGGTAATGAAGATTCAAATGTATATACAATCATAGATTCATGGATGGGTAAAATACAACTTCTTGCTATGGTCATTTATAATATGTGTGGTTGTATTGATGGTGTGAATCTTTCGGCATTGGGTTATGATGTAACACCTCAAAAATTACATGCAATTTCTGAAACCGAATTGTTCAAGACGTTTGAATCATTGATTAAAGTTTATTGTAAGAAACAAGGATATGATATTAAAGAAGTTGTTCTTGATTTACAATATACGAATTACATGGAATATTTTATTGGTTTCAGTAATAATATTTTTGACACAAGAAGTGACAAGGTATTAATTCCTGAAGATATAACTGATGCCTTTAATAAAATTATGAAAGATGATTATATTGTCACATTTATGGATGAGGCGTATCATTCATATGATATGCCATCAATAACTATTGTATCATATGAAAACTATATTTGATAACAGAAAGGCACATTTTAATTATTTCATCAAAAATGAATATATTGCTGGAATAGTTTTAACAGGTTGTGAAATCAAATCCATCAGGGATCGATCTGTTAATATTTCTGATGCGTATTGTGTGTTTACGAATGGTGAATTATTTATCAAGAACATGTACATTTCTGAATATAAACATGCGGGTTATGAGAAATGTGAAGTTGTAAGAGACAGAAAATTATTACTTACGAAACACGAATTACGAAAATTATCACAGAATGTTAAAACTAAAGGTAACACTATTATTCCTTTAAGTGTTTTTATCAATGATAGAGGGTTGTGTAAAATCAAATTGGCATTGACCAGTGGCAAGCATAGTTATGACAAATCTCAATCTATAAAGGAACGTGATTTAGATAGAGAATTAAAAAGAAGTATTTTTTGATTTTTTATCAAAAAATTTTGTCATGTCAAATTTTTTTTATAATTTTGTATCACAATTCAGATATTATTTGTTATATTTAATTTGTAATTATTAATCAACAAAAACAGAAAATATATGATGAACGCAGTAAAGAACACAATCAGCAACATGAACAACATTTCAGTAACAGAAAACGGTGCTCTTGGTTATAAGACAACAGGGTCTGCATTAACAGACTTGAATTTCCGAGTATCTTCAATGAGAACTTATATTTCTGATGATGATATCCAGTTGTTTATAGACGCGATGAATGAAAATTTAGAGTATGCCATCAAGTGGCTTTTCTTTGTACGGGATATTCGTGGTGGTCTTGGTGAACGTGACACATTTCAAACTTTGTTTGGTGTATTGTCACAATATCATAAAGATGAGGCATTGAAAGTTGTCAGTATTATCGCTGAATATGGTAGATGGAAAGATGTGGTTGATCTCTCTATGGGTCTTACTATATCAGATGAAGTTCGTCTATGTTGTCTGAATCTGATTAGTACACAACTCCGTCAAGATGTTGTGAACTATACGGAAGGAAAGTCAATTTCATTACTTGCCAAATGGATGCCTTCTATCAATGCGAGTCAAAAGTCTCGTAGTGTCGCTCGTGAACTTTGTAAGTATTTGTGTCTCTCATTTGTTGATTATCGCAAGATGCTTTCAAAACTCCGTAAACATTTGGATGTTACAGAAGTAAAGACTTGTGCAAACAAGTGGGGTGAGATTGACTACAATAAGGTTTCTTCAAATGCGAATCTCCGATATAAGGATGCATTCTTGAAGCATGATGAAGCACGTCGTCGTGAATATCTGAAAGAGATTCTTACACCTTCTGTAACTTCAACTGCAGTGATGCACGCGGAGAACTTGTATCCTTATGAAATTTGGAATAAATATCTTGGTACTGATTGTTGGACAAGAAGATATAATTCTGTAACTGTAACAAAGGATGATTCTTTGGAGGCAATGTGGCGGAATCTCAAAGAGATTGGTGATTGTGGAAACACAATGGTTGTTTGTGATGGGTCTGGTTCTATGTGTATGCAATTGAATGGTTCTTCTGTTTACGCAATTGATGTTGCTCGTTCTCTGGCTGTTTACTTCGCAGAACGATGTGATGGTCAATTTAAGAACCAATTCATTGAGTTCTCAAGCAATCCAAAATTCATTGATTTGAGAAATTGTGAAACTCTGTGTGACAAAATTAAAATTGTCAACAATTATAAAGATTGTTCCTCAACTGACATTGAGAAAACCTTTATGATTATTCTCAAGGCTGCGATTGAAAATAACATGACACAAGCTGATATGCCTGAAAGACTGTTGATTGTTTCAGATATGGAGTTTAATGAAGCAACAACTCTCAGCTATAATGAGGATTATATGTGTAGATTCAAAACTCTGTTTGATAGCATCGCAGACCAATATGCGATGCATGGTTTCAAGATGCCCAAGTTGGTATTCTGGAATGTTTTTTCTCGCACGAAAACGATTCCAGTTACATCCAATGAAGCGGGAGTTATCCTCGTGAGTGGGTTCTCTGTGAACATCGCAACAATGGTGATGTCTGGTCAAGTGGATCCTTGGCTGGTTCTCAAGGAACAATTGGATTCACCTCGATATCAGTTGGTATCAGATAAACTCAATTCGTGATGTGAATCAAGTTTGAGTTAAATGGGGAGATTTAAATCTTCCCATTTTTTGTTATATTTAAAGTATGACAAAAGTAGGATATATAAAATATTTTATCGGTAAACATGGATTTACTGAAACTGATGTAAATGTACAATGTACTGGTGGTACTAATGATGAAAATATACATCATGTGATATTCAACACCATTGATATTCCTAATAATCGTATTTTTGATATAAAGGATATTATGTTTGATATTGATTCTGAATCCCCTGAAGATATGTTTATGCAATGGGTCAATTCTGGTTCAGAACAAAGTTATATCAATTGGTATGGCACATTGGAAAACATATATAAACCAACTGTTGAAAATACAGAGATGGTAGATTTCCAAAATACTATAACATCTGCTGTATATGAAATTTTTGATAAATTTAATGAAAAATATACTCTCCCTGATGATTTTGATGATAGTGATGAATTGGATGATTTGTTAGATGAGTATGATGAGCTATCTGATAACTGAATTCTATAATATTTCTGTGATTCGGGATATATCCCGTTGACCATTGAGATGATGGAAAAATCATAGGAATAAATTAATATAAAATAATTTAATTAATATGAATCAAAATTCAAATATGGCTAAAATTGCCATAAACAAATCTGTTCTCAAAGAATATGAGAATAATGGTATCAAAACCGTTTATTTAAAAGATGGAACTGAATTTCAGATTATGATTTTCAATTCAACAACTGATGTGATTGGTTGTGATATTTCAATTGATGGATACAAATTAAATAACAAGTTAGTGTTGTGTCCTGGTCAAAGATGTTGGTTGGAACGATATCTAGACAAGAATATAAAGTTTAAATTTGTAGTTTATCAAGTTGATAAAAATGACCCTATTGTAGATCATGCGATATCAAACAATGGTAACATTGAAATCAGGTATTATAAGGAATATAAAAACAATTTATCTGTATATAATAATTGTTATTATATATCTGACTGGTATAAAAACATCAATGTAAATAAATGTGATGATTATAATATACTATCAAATCAAATTACATCAAGTATTAATACTTCTGCATCAACATATGTGAGTGATTCAAAATTTGATTATAATTACAAAAATGATTTAATGAAGGAAACTGGTCATATTGAAAATGGTGGTGTTTCCAATCAAAAGTTTAATAGTGTTAATTACACATTCGAATTCCAACCATTTAAAATTGATAAGTTTAAATTATTACCATATTCAGAAAAACCATATTACAAAAAAGATATTGAAAAAGTATATTGTACTGAATGTGGAACAAAATTAAAACCATCTTTTAAGTATTGTCCGAAATGTGGAACTAAAATATAATCAATAAAAAGTGAAGAGAAATCTTCACTTTTTTTTTTCATAAATATATTAAAATAACAAACATTATTTTATGGCTAACGGTATAAATTATGAAGAAAGAAAAAAGGTAAAAAGACCGATATTTAATGTTAAAGATTTAGAATTAGGTTACTGTACTAAAAAAGTTCTTATGCAAGAACTTAAAAAACCTATGCATGGCCGTATGTATTATACTACAGACACCCATGAATTTTTCTTTGACTTTGATGGTTCAAGAATACCTTTAAATATGACTGGAGATAATGCTGACATTGAAAAAGCATTACAACAAATAAATGATAAAATTGCTCAACTTGATCCTTCAAATATAGATAAATTATCAGAACAAGTTAATAAAGCTGTTAGTGATGTTAAAACTGCACAAGATGAAATTAAACAAGCCAAAAGTGATGTTGCAAATGCGGTAAAAAAAGCAGAAGATGCTGCAACTGCGGTTTCATCTAAAGTGGATCAATCATATGTTGATAATAAAGTTAAAGATTTAGCAACTCAATCATCTGTAACAGAATTACAAAATCAACTTAATCAAATTAAAACCGTAAGTTCTGTTGAAACAACAGAAGATGGTTATACATTAACATTATCTGATGGAACACAATTAGTTCTCAAAAATGGAAAAGATGGTGTAGATGGTGTAGATGGTAAAGATGGTGTAAACGGTGTAGATGGTAAAGATGGTGAATCAGTAGTTTTCACTTCTTCAGAAAAAGTTGATGGTGTTACAACTGTTGTGATTACTGATAAAGATGGAGATCATACTTTTCAAGTTAATGATGGAATTACACCTACTATTGAAATAGACCAAACCACAAAACATTGGTTTATTAATGGTGTAGATAGTGGTGTTGTTGCTGAAGGTCAAGATGGTGTAGATGGTGTAAATGGTAAAGATGGTGTAAATGGTAAAGATGGAATTACACCTACTATTGAAATACATCCAACCACAAAACATTGGATTATTAATGGTGAAGATAGTGGTATTGTTGCCGAAGGTAAAGATGGTGTAGATGCTTCATCTAGTGAATATTTTGAACTTAATGTTACTGATAAGAATATGATTTTTGAAGGGAATAATCTTTCTCTTAAATATGGTGACGATTCTACAATCACAGAAATCACACAAGATACTATTGTTCCTGAAGGTAAAGATGGACTTGTAACTTTATCACAAGTTCTGGATTTATTAAAAAAAAAAGGTGATGATGTAGCAGTTGTTGATTATATCTATATCAATCATGGTACACCTGGAGAACCAAATCTTACAGATGTTATCAATTATAAACCATACAAGATAACTGATGAATATTTTAGTGAAGAAACAACTCCAATATACGTGTCACCACGTGAATGGAGAGGTGATTCAGAAATGTATCATGAAGAAAGTAGTATGGCAACAACATTTGGTTTTGATATTCCACAGAATTATAGTTTTAAGGTTAAAAGACAAGATCCTACAAATTCAAAGAAATGGGATGATTACACATTAGGTTTTACATCTAATCCTAGATATTCTACTAAACAATATGGTGAACAAGTATACAATTGTTATTCAAGAATGACAACTACTGGTACATGGTATACTGATGTGGTACAGTATGATTCTACATTTAATTATAAAATAATACTAACAAAAAATAACTGATGTCACGAAAATATTATAATAGTATAGATAATTTATCAATACCTACTTTATATGTTGGTTCTGCGGCACCAATAGATAGTAAAAGTGTCGTAACTAATTTAACAGATTTGACAGATTCAAAATTATTATCTACCACATATATTGGTATGGTTGTATATGTTGAAGAAGATTCAAATCTGTATGTTTGTGTTGCAAAAGGTAGAAATATTAAAACAATTGAACAAGGATGGAAAAGAATTACTGATAATGTATCAATGATATTTGATACAAAAAAATCTTTAACAGATGGTTCTATTCTTTTCCCATTTCAAGGAATGATTGTTTACATTAATGAAGAAAGAACATTATATGTTTTAACATCTAAAGGTATTGAAAATTCAAAAGTTGAAGACAATTGGAAACCTATCGGTGGTGGTAATTTTAATATTAAGGAATATTTAAACTTTAATGCAAAACCCACATCTGGTTCTGGTTTTAAAATCGAAGATGGAACAACAGTTATTTCTTCATATATAAATAACACTCATGAATTTGAAAAGGGTGTATTTTATACTAGTCAAGGAATGAATTCATATGGTGATGTTCCTGAATATGTTGTTAATTATAATTATATTGATTTATCAAATGGTGGTGAATCCTATATAAGATTATTTACATCTGGTGACAATTGGATTGAATTTTCTTTAACTGATGATTCTCTTGGCATAACTGCGGAATCAATTTCTGTTAAAAATCAGAATGGAGAAATTGAACCTTATAATGTTGGTAACGCAATTCCTAAAGGTTGTTCAATTTCATTTAACAAGGATTTTAGTTTCAAGAATTTAACAGAAACAAGAGAAGGTGATGATAATACATATACATTTGGTTTAACTGGTAATAATTATGAAACTGTTGATATTTATAAGGAAGATATTTTACCACAAGTATATGCCTATAAAGACAACAATGAGGTGAGATTATTAACAGAAGATGATTTAGATAATATTGATAATAAGATATCACAAGTAGAAGATAGGATAGACAATATTGCTGATTCTATTATGGTGGATCCTGATGGTGATGGAAGTGAAGAAGCTAATTCATTACAAACAGTGATTTACAATATGAATAAGGCAATTACTAAATTAGAACAAATGGAAGTTCCAAGTGAAATTGAAACAATAACTGAAAGTGAAATCAAATCACTTTTCTAAAAACTAATGAATATATAATAACAAATTTAAAAAATGGCTAAATATTTAGATTATGCGGGTTTATCAGCATATGATAGACTTATCAAAGAACTCATTAAAAACGGAAATAATTCTCTCGTTCAGATGATTGAAGATGTAATGGGTGGTAGTGATGTTCCTTCTGTTGCTGAACTTCAAACCGCTCTCAATACACTTCAATCAACTCATAAAACAGATGTTACGGAACTCAAATCTGTTATCGCTGACATTATTGGTGGTTCAGAAAAAACTTCTCTCAAAGATCTTGCTGACGCAATCGCTAAACTTAATGGTGATGATAATGTAGATGGTTCTGTTAAGAAACAAGTAAAGGATGCAATTAATGCTGTTGTTGATGGTGCTCCTGAAACATTTGATACATTAAAAGAAATCGCGGATTGGATTGGTTCTGATGAAAGTGGAACTGCAGAACTCATTTCTAAAGTTGCGGCTAACGAGCAAGCAATCGCCGATAACAAAGCTGCTCTTGACAAAGACATCAAGGATTTAGCAGACCATGTTGCTAGTGCTGGTGAAGCTTACACAGCTGTTGATAACAGACTCAACAATATTGAAGATCAATTAAATGGTTCTGACAATGTATTTGATAAGATTGATGCACTTACAACAAAACATGATACTGAAATCTCTGAACATGATGTTAGAATCAGTGCAATTGAAACATTCTTTGATGGTGAAGGTTCTGACGATGTATTTTACAAGATTAATGAACTTGATGAAAGATTAGATAATATCACTGCAATTCAAATTCCTGAAATCGAGGCACTTTTTAAATAATATAAATTAATATAACAATAATATGGCAGAATATTTAGACATAAATGGTTTAAAAAAATATGATGAGTTAATCAAGAAAAAGATTAATGATATTTCTGCTGGTAGTGTTGTTTATATACCCTCTGAAGAATTACAAGCAAACACATCATTAGAATCTGATGTGCATGGTGGTTTGGATAGTCATACTGCAAAATGGTTTGCTGAAAAAGAATTTACTATTTCACAAATGTTAGATAGCATTCTCTTCAAAACCGTTTATGCAGTATTGACTGAACCAAGCATTGCTTGGAAGTCTACATTTAAAAGTAAAGATGTATTGGTAGGTACAGATATTACTTCTATGTTAATCAGTAATGATGATGTTGCGAATTATGTTACGACAAACAATGGTTCTTGGACTTTAAATTCATTTGATGCATCTAATGGTCATGGAGTTATTACTTTAACAACCACAAATATTCCAGATGCTGTTAATGATGTCATTTCAATGCCTAATAAAACTATCACATTCGTTGCGAAAACGACATTTGAACCCGGTAATGATCCAAATAATAATAAAGGTGTTGTTCAAGAAGGTGATGGATATAAAGGCGGTGAAAAGACAACTGCAACAATTAGTTGGACTCCATATTATGATTGGTATGCAACAACAAAAAACGCTGGTGTGCTTGATAAACAATCAGTCTTGAGTGGATGTGGTGTGAGTGTTAAAACAACACCTGAATTTACTTTACAACCACATACATCAAGTAAACCTCAAATGATTAGAATACCTAAAGCATTAAGTAATTTCCAACAATTTGACACAAGTTCTAATTCTTGGAAAACAATTGACTTAATAGGTGGTGTGCCAGAAAATTGGGAAAGAGTCCAAGATTCAGAAAAAGAAAATAATATAAATTATTATACCTATACATATACAGGTAAAGATAGAGGTGAAGTAAAATTAAAAATAAAATTCTAATGAGTTATGGCGAAAAATAAAGGAACATTTAAAACATCTGCTAACTATCAAGTAAAAGCAGCAGAGGCCCTTGACCCAAGAACTCAATGGGATGATATTGTAAGTTTACTTGATAAAAACAACTGGCCAACAGATGGTAATACAATCTATTCCTATGATGGTCTGATCGCAACAGTTGGTACAGAATTGTGGCAATTAGTTGACAAAACAAAATTTGATGCTATTCTTAATAAAACTCAATCTATTGAATTGGGTGATTCTGAAACAGAAGATGACATCAGAGCAGAGCATATCGGTTGGATTCTAATCGGTGGTACAAATTCACAAGCTGCTACTGAAACAGATATTGATAATATGGATACTAATGTATCTGATAAAGTTGTTAATATCAAAACATTGAAGTATTTTAGAGATAAACTCATGCAAAAAATTCCTTATAGTGTTGAGGATGGAAAAGCAATGGTAGAAATTAATAATAGTAAAACTGAATTAGTTACTAAACAATATGTTGATAACCGACTTAGTTGGTTAGAGACACTTGATTAAAAACATAAATATATATATAAAAAAAAAATTAATAAAGTATGAATGTAAAATTTATTAGTGTTGCCGCTAGTGGCTTTAAAACCTATAACTCTAATTTCAAAGGTTATTTTGTTCACTTGACATCAGAAGCTACAGTTGATGGAATTAAGTATCCTGCTGGTTTATACTTCGGTGGTGAATCTCGTTGGGAATACTTAACCAATGATACTGATGTTGCAGCAATTGATCAAAAAATCAAAGACGCTGTTAATGCTCTTGATGCAAAAGTTGCAATTTCTTCTTGGAATGCAGTTGACAGAAAATTGACTATCACTGGTGGTGTTGATGAAGTTGATGGTAAGGTTGGTAAAGATGGTGCTGTTGCTGATGTTGAGGTGACTTTTGAAAATGTTGCTCTTACTGGTAAAGCTGAAGATGTTAAATTGAATGCTTACAACAACAGTGATGGTTCTGATATTGCAGAAGGTACTACCGTTCAAAAGGCTTTTGAAGATATCATCGAATCAATTGACAAACTTTCAAGTGATTCTGCTCTTGTTCTTGTAGATGCATCTGGTCAAGCTGTTAATGATATGACTGTTAAACCTGATGGTACTACATATCAATTGAAACAAGGTACAGACGTTGTTGCTAAATTCAACATTGAAAAAGACTCTTTCGTTAAGACAGGTGAAGTTGTTTATGGCACATATGCTTCTGGTTCATTTACTCCTGCTTCAGGGGAAACAAAGGGTGATGCATATCTCCACTTGGTAATTGGTAATGCTGATCAAAATGAAACTGATGTTTATATCGCAGCTAAAGATATGATCAAACAATTTGCTGCTGATGAAGTTCTCCTTACATTTAATGGTAAAACTATTAGTGCAACTAAGAAACTTACTGATGCAGTAACTAAAGTTGAAGGTCTTGCAGTAAATGGTGTTGGTGTTGCTGCTGATGGTAAGGTAACTATCGACGCTGATGATATTGCTTATGGTGATATTAATAAGGATGGTAATTCTGAAACCGTTAAAGCAGCTATTGATGATGTTTATGGAAAGATTGCTAAACTTGGTACGGATGCTTATAAGGGTGTTACTAACGCTAATGACGCTCAATATGTGAAAGTTGGTGCAATTGATTCAAACAAAAAGCAAGAACTTTCTGTTCAAATTGGTACGTTCGATGTTGATCTGACATATAACGAAGGTAATGATAATTGGTCTGTAACTCCTTCTACTAATGATGCAGCTGGTCTTGTATCTGCATCTTCAGTTAAAGAAGTTGTTCTTGCAAATGAACAAGTTACTGCTGCCGCTCTTAATAAGTTAAACACAAAAGTTAAAGCTCTTGAATCTATAGATCCTATCTTAACAACTGTTGCTGGTGATACTGGTGCTGCTTATACTAATAGTGGTGTAAATGTACGTGTCGCTGTTAATGACAATCTAAATGGTAATGATCATCAATATACAGTTTCTGCAACCGCAGAATTAACATGGTTAACTGAATTAAAATAATACAGATTAACTCATAAATAATATTGAACCCAATGGTATGTTTATATACTATTCATACCGTTGGGTTTTTTACTAAATTAAAGATATAATTAAATTTAAATACAAATATATGAATGTAAAATTTTATAAAGTCGCCGCATTAAAGACTTACAATAAATCAAATCATGAAGGTGTATTTGTTTATTTAACCACTAAATCTGGAAATTTTGAACCTGGTTTGTATTTTGGTGGTAAAAGTGGATGGGAATATTTAACAGATGTTGAATTTGATACAAGTACACTTTCTGCAACCAATGTACAATCTGTTGATTACACCGCGGCATCTGGAACTAATGGTGCAAAACTCACATTTAAGGGTACATCTGAAACTAATGGTATAATTAAACAAGGTACAGGTGACACTGCATTACAATTTGCAAAAGTAGCTACATCTGGTAATTATGGTGATTTATCTAATAAGATTACAGATATCACTTATAATTCTACATCTAAAAAGATTCAATTAAAAGTTGGTGAAAACACTTATGGTGCGGGTTTTAATGCATCCGCTTTTATTAAAGATGGTATGCTTTCTTCAGTAAAACTTGTAGATCATGAAGGGAAAAAACAACTTGAATTAACTTTCAATACTGATGCTGGCCAACCAAATAATGGTATTGTTTATGTTGATGTTAATGATTTAGTTGATGTTTATACTGGTCAAGATGGTGCAAAAATTAAAGTATCTGTTTCTGATGATAATAAAATTAGTGCAGATGTTAAAACTGGTTCTATTGCAAAAACTGATTTAACCACAAGTGTTCAATCATCTTTAAATAAAGCTGACGCGGCTCTCGCGAAACCAACTCAAATATCTGCTGTTGCAACTGCAAGTTTATTGAAGATTAAATATGATACCAATGGTTTAATTACTGGTAGTGCTGCAGTAACTGATACAGATATTCCTAATTTACCAGCGTCTAAAATTACATCAGGTACTTTTGCCGATGCACATATCGCAAATGCAAATACTTGGCACGCTAAATTAAATTCTATTTCTGTTACAGAAGTGGCAGATAAAAATTATATCACTATTGGTGCGGTTGAT
>CAMEUD010000016.1 GCA_945937975.1 uncultured Clostridia bacterium | reverse complement strand
ATAAAGAAATTTTAGAGTGTATCGACAAACCAAAGTACAAGGAAATAGATATAAAAAATTTTCTTGTAAAAGTTTGCACGCTTGCACAAAACATATATAAAGTTAAAGCAAATATCAAGTTTGAAAAATTAACTTCAAATTCGCGGGGAACAGCAAATTATAACAATATAACAATAAACACAAGACATATGAAGTTGAGAAGTTTACATGAAATTACAAACACCATTTTTCATGAAACACGACATGTATATCAACATCTAACAATAAAAAAAGATTTAAACGGTTCGTTTCCTCCACAAATTCCAGCAATGTCAATTTGCACTGCTGTTTATTTAATAAAAGAATCAAGAGTAAACATTAATCCATATTATTTATATTACACATCTCAAAATGAAAAAGATGCAAGAGATAGTGCAAGACAGGAATGTCAAAAATTGTTTTTATATATCTATTCAAATGTTAAAACACCAAAAATCAAAAAACTTTTTAAGATATATTTAAAAAAGATAGCAAGTAATAATTCTTTTGAAGATGACCTTTATGCCGAATGTTTATCATATTTACCAAGAAATATTGAATATGCAAAAGAGAAAGTAATTCCTATGATAAGTAAAACATTGAGCATAACACAAAAAGCTTTCGAAGATTTAGACAATGATAATTGTTTTTTAGCAAATGATGCAAAAAAATATATTAGTTATTTCACACCAACTATTAGCGCATATGTAAATTTATACTGCGATGATTTTATTAAAAATCAAATTATAGAATTTTGTATGCTTCACAAAAATATAAAAGAATCATTAAACGCTATGCTCACAACATTTAATTCATACTATTGCAAACTTGATAAAAATGATTGGATTTTATTATTTAGTTTATATGATAATAATTACATTTCAAAAGAGCAAATTCAAGAAACAATGAAAAATTATCGAATGGAAGAAATTGAAAAATTATATCAAAATTACAAAAATAATCAAAAAAATAATCATATTATAGATAAATTTGATATAATAAAGCAAAAATAAAAAATATAAGAGATTGGTATTTCTCAATCTTTTTTCTTTTAAATAGCAAATTTTTAGCATATAAATTTTATAAAAAATATCTTTTGTTAATAAATCTCTTGACAACTATTTTATTTAGTGTTAATATACCAAGGTACACTAAATATGCGAGTATGGCGGAATGGTAGACGCGCTTGTTTAAGGGGCAAGTGAGAAATCGTATGAGTTCAAGTCTCGTTACTCGCACCAAAAATGCATATAAATAAAGGGATACAGAGTTTTTGCTGTATCTCTTTTTTTATAAAAATTTAGAGTTAGTATACTAAAATTTATACTAATTTTGGCAACATTTTATGCAAATTTTAGAGTTGAAAAAAGTGGCTTAATTCCATATAACAAAAGGAATTTAGTGTTTTTAATTAGTATACTAATTTTTATACTAAAAAATGCAACAAAAATGCAAATTTTGGGAACTTCTATCCAATAAAAAATACAGATAACATTTTAGGACATTGTTTTTCTACACAAAAAAGATTATGAAGATATTGTCGGTTACCATGACCTTTTGTTTAATATTGAGTTAGGTTATTATGATGGTGAATTATTGTCCAAATAAGAAAATGACAACGGAATAATTGTAAATAACATTAACAATTTGAGAGGTAAGACAATTAAAATTAAACAGGCTAACTGTTATATTGCAGTTATTAACACAGCAGATTTAGATGGAATTAGCATAGGCGAAATCAAATTTGTTATATGGAACAAAAATTCAAATATCATATAATTTAAGTTACTAGTTGAATATGGCTTGTGCGATATTGTTGTCGGAACTATTGAATTAACAGAAGATAAACAATAAATTAATTTTTAAATATAGTTAAGATAATAACCCAAATTTATATAGATAATGGATACGAACTGTGTTATATTCATTAATTTATTTGACATTTTTTTGAAAATTTTACATTATATTATATATGGATATAAATACAATAATCATTATTTGTTTGGCAAGTGTATTTGTATTATTTATTCTTGTAAGTTTGGCAATCACGAACTATGCAGGAGAAAATTTACTTACCGTTTATAATGAATATAAAAATACTTATTCAAGTTTTTTAAAAACTTATGAACTCGCCAAGATAATTTCAGACAAAGAATTTAATGGAAACATTGTTGTAAATCGAACAACAGGATTTTTAACTGATTATTATTATAATGACTCAATATATTTAAGTGGGGATGTATATAACTCATCAAGCGTATCTGCATTTGCTGTTGCTTGTCATGAACTTGGACACGCAATTCAATATAGAGACACACCCAAAAAAATGAAGAAGTTTAATAGAAATATTGTAATTTCAAAAACCGTAACAAAATTTACAATTCCATTATTTATTATTGCAATAGTATTGGTATTCATTAATTTTTGGTTTGCAATCAGTTTTGCAGTTGCAAGCATACTAACATTTTTAATAGGATTATTTGCAAAACTAAGCACCATAAGAATAGAAAAAGAAGCATCGGAAAATGCAATAGAATTATTAAAAAAATATGCTGACTTTGATGAAGAGAGCATAAAAGATGCGAAAAAAGTATTATCAGCAGCCAAATTGACATATATTGCATCATTCTTAAAAAGTTTGGTTGGTTGGACAATGCTTGTCAAAAAATATGATTTTTATTAAAGGAGATTAATATATTATGTGGATTATGTTTTCACCAGAGTATTTGGAATATACCTTAATGGGACTAATAATTATCCCTGGTATAATTTATGCAACAATCGTGAGCATAAAAGCAAATACAACATTTTCTAAATATGAAAAAGTTGTTTCATCAAAAAATATAACAGGGGCAGAGTGCGTTAGAAGAATTCTTGAAGCCCAAGGTATTATGGGAGTTTCGATACAGAAAAGCGACAATAGTGATCTTGTAGATAATTTTAACCCACAAACAAACATTATTACATTATCTTCAAAAGTATATGATTCAACATCAATTTCTGCACTTGGTGTTGCTGCTCATGAAACAGGCCATGCAATTCAATATGCCCAAGACTATAAACCAATGAAAGTAAAAACTGCACTTGTGTATGTAAGTAATTTTATGTCATACTTTGTTTGGCCACTTGTATTAATTGGTATTGTTCTTGATTTTGCATATATTGGTGGTCTTGTTGGAAAAGCATTTTTATGGACAGGGGTCGCGTTTTTTGGTGTTAGTATGTTATTTTCACTTGTAACATTGCCTGTTGAACTAAACGCATCAAAAAGAGCTTTGTCTTTACTTGTTTCAACTGGTTGTCTTGATGAAATGGAAGTAAAAGGTGCAAAAAAAGTATTGTCAGCAGCAGCCAAAACCTATGTTGCCGCTTTACTTGTATCAATATTGCAATTACTAAGATTTTTACTATTCTTCCTATCACATTCAAAAAAAAATGACTAAAAACTTTAAACTATAAAAATAAAAAAGGAACTACACAAAATTAATGCGGAGTTCTTTTTTTTGATACAAAAATTTTAGATTAATATCTCTTTTTTTATTTATTATTTGATTATTTAATATATTTTAGGTTAAAATAGTTTCAAGGAGTTAATATGGAAAATATTTGGACTAAATATAATCAAGAAAAAACAAATGCAATGAATGTTTTTTGTGAAGACTATAAAAAGTTTTTATCAACACATAAAACAGAAAGAGAATGTATTGAATACACTGTAAGCGCTGCAGAAAAAAATGGTTTTATTAATCTTGAAAAAGCGATAGAAGAAAATAAAAAATTAAAAGCAGGCGACAAGGTTTATTCTGTTAATATGGGGAAAGCAATCCTTCTTATGGTAATAGGTAACGAACCTATGGTGAAAGGTATGAATCTTATTGGAGCACATATTGATAGTCCAAGACTTGACCTTAAAGCAACACCTGTTTACGAAAATAATGGACTTTGTCTTTTTGACACTCATTACTATGGTGGAATAAAAAAATATCAATGGACAGCATTACCACTTGCAATGCATGGTGTTGTTGTAAAAAAGAATGGTGAAAAAATAAAATTGGTTTTGGGCGAAGATGACAGTGAATTTGTTTTTGGTATAAGTGATTTATTGCCACATCTAGAGAGCAAGGAAAAAGAAAACAAAAAAGATATAAAAGGTGAAGACCTTAATGTTTTGGTGGGCAGTATTCCAGATAACAACACAAAAGAAAAAGACAAAGTTAAATCTAACATTTTGAAAATTTTGAAACAATACAACATTGACGAAGAAGATTTATTCTCTGCTGAAATTGAAATTGTACCAAGTGGCAGAGCTAGAGATTTTGGTCTTGACAAAAGTATGATTATGGGTTATGGACAGGATGATAGAGTGTGTGCATTTACAGCACTTAATGCAATACTTGATGTAAATAATCCAAAAACAACTTCAATTTGTATGCTTGTTGACAAGGAAGAAATAGGCAGTGTTGGAGCAACAGGAATGAGTAGTAAATTTTTTGAAAATTCTATTGCTGAAATTATGAACCTTGCAGGTCAATACAATGAACTCGATATGCGTAGAGCATTAAATAAGTCAAGAATGTTATCAAGTGATGTAACTGCAGGTTTTGACCCTAATTATCCAACACCAATGAATGAAAAAACTGATGCTTACCTTTGCAGGGGAATTGCTTTTAACAAATATACTGGAAGTCGTGGCAAATATGATGCAAATGATGCAAACCCAGAATTTATTGCAAAATTAAGAAATATTTTAGATAACGACAATGTATTCTACCAAGCAACCGAAATGGGAAAAGTTGATGCTGGTGGCGGTGGCACAATCGCATATATTATGGCAGGTTATGGAATGGAAGTAATAGATGCTGGTGTTCCATTACTCAATATGCACGCACCTTGGGAAATTGCAAGCAAGGTTGATATTTATGAAAGTTATCTTTGTTATAAAAGTTTTTATAAGATGTAATATTAAAATGGTTGTAAAAATTACAACCATTTTTTTTATTCAATAATGAAATAAGAAAAATATTTTAACAAAAATTATTTTTATGATATAATGAAAATATGGAAACAATAGCACAAATATCAACACCACTTGGTAGTGGTGGAATTGCAATAATTAGAATGAGCGGAGATAAGGCAAAAGATATTGCCTTTAATCTTTTTTACTCAAAAAATTTAACAACAGAAAATATTGAACCAAGAAAGTTATATCTTGGAAAATTTAAGATAAATGAAGATGCAGAAGAACGCTGTATGATGGTATATTTCAAAGCACCATTTTCTTTTACAGGTGAAGATGTTGTTGAATTTCAAATTCATGGTGGAGAATTCTTGGCAACAAAAATTTTGGACAAGCTAGTAATTTCAGGTTGCAGACTTGCAGAAAACGGCGAGTTTTCAAAAAGAGCATTTATGAATGGAAAAATGTCATTAGATGAAGCCGAAGCAACCATTGATATGATTAATGCAACAAGTGATGCAGAAATCAAAGCATCAAGTTTACTTGCTGATGGAAAACTAAAAAAACAAATAGTAGAAATTCAAAACAAAATTAAAGATTGTTTGGTTAATTTGGAAGTTGCCCTTGACTATCCAGAACACGATGACGAAGAAATGTCAATCAAAGATGTTCAAAATGTCTTAATTACTTCAAGAGACATTTTGAATAATCTATTAAAAACTGCAAAAACAGGTGAACAAATAAAGTTTGGAATAAATGTTTCTATTGTCGGCAAACCAAATGTTGGAAAATCAAGTTTACTAAATTGCTTGCTTGGGGAAGATAGAGCCATTGTTACTGACATAAAAGGAACAACAAGAGATATATTAAAAGAAACAATATCATATAAAGGATTTAAAATTAACTTTATCGACACAGCAGGAATAAGGGAAAGTGATGATGTTGTTGAAAAAATTGGTGTAGATAGGTCGATAAACGCAATCAAAAATAGTGATATAGTTTTGTGTGTGTTTGATGCCAGTGAACCACTTGATGAAGAAGATAACAAATTGCTAAATCTTGTCAAAGACAAAAATGTTATTTATGTATTAAACAAAACAGATAAAAATATTATAACAAAAATTGATAATGCTGTTTATGTTTGTGCAAATGAAAATAAAAATATTGATGAAATAAAAGATAGAATAATTGAAATGGCAAGATTAAACAAAATTGATTTTTCACAAGTTTACTTAACAAACAAACGACACATTGAAATAATTAAAAATGCAATCAACCTTATTGAAAATGCAATAAATGTTGCAAAGATTGGAACAGCAGATTTGGTAGATATGGAAACAAAAAGAGTTTGGCTTGAACTTGGAAAGATAACAGGTGAGAGTGCAACTGATGATATACTTACTGCTATATTCTCAAAATTTTGTTTAGGGAAATAAATATAATAAAAAATCTATAAAAATTGTTATTTTATAGATTTTTTTGTTATTTTTTATTATTTTTTTAATTTTAATATAATAAATCGAAATCTTCAATATATTTTGATTTATTTATTTTTAATTCTTTATATTTTTCAATTAAATATTCTGTTGAATATTCTATAATTGTTGCAAGATATTCTTTATATTCTGGTGAAATTTCATAGCCCATTTTTTCAACATTTTCTATTGCTTTATTAATATCAAAATTTTTAATTATATTTTTTAAAATTTTATTAAAATTTTTGTCATTTTTTGCAAGTGTAACAATTTCAGTTGCTTGGGTTTCAAAGTTTGAACCAAAATTTGTTTTAACAGTAATATAATTTGCAAATTTTCTATATTGCTCTTTTATATCGCTGTTCATATCTATAAATCTTTTATCTATATATGTTATTAGTTTTTTCCCATAAAATGCAAACTCATTATCAATAAGTGGAGCAACTGAAATTTCTTTTGTACTTTTATTTTTTATAAAGAACAAATTACCTTCATGTCGGTCTGTTTGCATGGTGATAAAATCAAATATACATATCTTATATATATCTTCCACAAATTTGCGTTTATCAACATTGTAACCATATATAGGTAATTCATCAGCAATGTAGGCATAATCTTCAAGTGAGTTTGAAAAATCATTAAAGTGTGCAATCTTTCCAAGTTTCATTGCATTAATAAGTTCTTCGCCACTTTTTGTAACATTGTACGATACAACACCTTCAACACCATTTTTGCTTGCAGGTTCAATTTCTGGACATCTAATCCCAATCAAATTGCAAAGTTCTTTACATATCAATTCATTTATAATTCTGTTTTGTCGTATATCAAAGCAAAATATATCATCATATGTTTTAAAAATTGCTCTACCTTTTGGCAAACAAAACCAAACTTTACCATATTTTCTCGTTGAAACACCACTTTCTCCACCACGCCTTACTGTTTTTGTTTCATCAAGAAGTAAACCTTTTGCCAATTTGATATTAGAATATTTTTCAGTGTTTTTTAAAATTGCTTTCATTAAAATTCTATCGCTCCATTCCTTTTACTTTTAAGTTTTCATTTTTGTGTTCGTTATATTTTTTTTGTATGGTTTGATTATATAGTCTAACTATTTCATTTTTTGTTGTTGAAATAATTTTACAAATATATGCTTCATATTCTTTTGGAATTTCAAAGTCCATTTTCCTAACATTTTCTATCGCACTATGTGGTTCAATCTTATTTAAAATATCTTTTAAAATCTCTCTCAAACTTAAATCACAATATGCTATTGATGCAATATATCTTTCTGGAGCATTATATTCAAATGGACTATTATTATCATATACATTTATATATTTAGCAAATTTTACAAACCATGGCATCATTTCTTTCTCAACATCAGTTCTTCCATTTGCAATAATGAACTTTAACCCTTGCCCAAAAAATGCAAATTCATTATCTATGAGTGGAGCAACTGTAACCTCTTTTGTTTTTTTATCAATTAAAAAATATAGATTATTTATGTGTCTATCGGTTTGCATTGTTAATGTATCGAATACTGCAATCTTAAATAAATTATAGTATTCTTTTTTTATATCTATGTTATATCCACCCAAAGTTTTTAATTTGTTTAATGCAGAAACATAATCATTTATATGATTTGAGCCATAATATAAATTAACTTTTTTAAATAATTTTTCTCCAGAGTATAGTCTTTTATTTTTGTCTTCAATATCATATGAAATAAGCCCAGTTATATTTTTGTATGTTGCAGGTTCAATATCAGGGACTTTTATTCCTATTTGCTTACACAATTCTCGGCATATAAATTCATTTACAATACGATTTTTTCTTATTTCATAATAGTTATTGCCGTCATATGTTTTAAACAATGCTTTACCTTTTGGCAAACAAAACCATTTATGTCCAAATGTTTTTGTGCTAACACCAATAGTTCCAAACCTTATTTTTGTTTTCGTATTATCCAAAAAAACACCTGTAGCAAGCGTTATATCATTATATTTTTGTGTGTTTTTTAATATTGACCTCATATTTATATGTTATCACTTTAACTTTTTTGTGTCAATATTCAATAAAAAAACTCACAAATATTGTGAGTTTTTTATTTAATTATTTTCTTTTGGTTTTATAATTAAAAATCTATGTGGTTCTTCACCTTTTGAATATGTTTCAACATATTCATTTTCTGCAAGAGCAGTATGAATAATTCTTCTTTCATTTGCAGTCATTGGTTCAAGTTTTACACTTTGATGTGTTCTTTCAACT
Source organism: uncultured Clostridia bacterium (assembly GCA_945937975.1). Lineage (GTDB taxonomy): Bacteria > Bacillota > Clostridia > Christensenellales > UBA1242 > UBA5893. The sequence goes on along the minus strand of CAMEUD010000016.1, from coordinate 8,130 downwards.
TTTTTTGCCATACGATTTGCAAGTGCAATTAATGATTCTTCTCTCCTTGCACGATAATTATCACAATCAATTCTAATTTTCTTTGCGTGTCTATTATTTTTACCAACATAAACACTTGTCAAATATTGAAGGGCATTAAGTCCTTCGCCACGATAACCAATCAAATCACTTGAGCCTAAAATGTTAATAAATATTTCTTCTTCAGTTTCTCTTATTTCAAGGTCAGCAGTTAAACTAACTTTGTTTAAAAGACCTTTAACAAATATTTCTGCTTTTTTTGCATCTGGTAAAGTTTTTTCTTTTTTATCTTCCTTTACCTTTGAAGTGATTGTTTCAACTTCTTCTTCAACATCATTTTCTTTTTCGATTGGTTGTTCTTCAAGTTCTTCTTTTGTTGGAATGATTGAACTAACTTTTTCTTCTTTTTCTTCTTCAAAAGAAGGTTTGTTTATTAGTTCTTCTCTTTGTTTATCTCTCTTTTCGTATTTTTCAACTTCTTCTGGAGAAATTGATACTAATACTTTTGCTTTTTTGAAAAAACCACCTTGTTCCAATATTTTTATTTCAACATCTTCTCTTGGCGCTTTTAATTCAAATAGGGCATTTTCTATTGCTTGTTCAATGTTTTTGCCTGTTGCTTCAACACTTAACATAATTCCCTCCATTAAATCTTTTTTAATTCATCATCGGATTTTTTGCTTTTATTACTTTTTTTTACTTTGTTTTGGTTGAGTTTTGTCTTCTTTTATTGTTACAACTCTTTCCATTCTTTTTACTGTGTTTTTATCTTCTTGTTTTACTTGTTGTCTTTTGTCGCACTTATCACTTATCAAATTGATTAGTGGAGTAAGTCCAATGCTTACAAGTTGTGAAGATACAAGGTATAATGCAAACATAGTAGTATAGAACAAAGTAAAGATACCCATAAATATTGGCATAATAAATAACATTGCTTTATTTGCCGGTGCCTGTGGATTTTCTTGCTTTTGTTTTTTCATCATGAGCCATTGGTTCAAAAATGAAAGCCCTGCACATAGTATAAGCAAAATAAAGTATCCGTTAGCTCTTCCGTTTGTTTCACGAAGAGGATTCATTATTTGTTCATACATTTGTTTGTATTCATCAGTTTTTTGGTCTTTTGTTAATCTTGCAGTTCCTGCATAACTATCAAAAGATGGAATTGAATTTTGGAATGGACTATCTGCAATCCAAATATTATCTATCCACAAAAATCCTTCTTTTATTTCTTTATGTTTTTTTGCTACATTTTCATTTGCAATAGCCAAAACTCCGTTTTTTGTTTCTTCATTTTCTATTGCATTCATTTGCTCCATATATGGTTTGCAAATCTCATAAATTGATTTATCTGGATTTGCTGTTATTTCATCATATATATTGCCACCATTTTCGCTTACATATGAAGCAACATATTCTGTTTGAAGTGTTTCAAACTCTGTTGCAATTTTATATGAAGCCATTGCATTCATACCATTAAGTAAAGTAATAAATATTGCAAAAGTTAAACCAAGATTGATAAGCATTGTAAAACACGAACCCATTGGGTTGATTTTTTCTCTTTGGTAGAGTTCGCCAAGTTTTTGGTTCAAAGTTTTTTTGTCATTTGCATACTTTTTGTTTAATGCTTCAACTTGTCCTTGAATTTTTTGTTGCATAGTTGCCATTTTTTTGTTTGTTCTTCTATTGAAAAAGTCAATAGGTGACATAATCAATTTAATGATAACTGTAAGCACAATAATTGAAAGAGCAAATGAACCAAAAGCATTTTCAAATGCAACAATAATCTTTTCCCAAAGACCAGTTGGCATGGTGGCAAGTAGGCCACTAATTATACTATCCATTTACTATCTCCCTTGATATTTTGTGGTATTGGGTCAAACCCATATTTTCCGTTTGGGCGACACCTACATATCCTTGAAATTGCCAAACATATTCCTTTAAATATGCCAAACTCTTTTATCGCCATCACTGCATAAGTTGAGCATGACGGATAAAACCTGCAAGTTTTTGGGAGCAGTGGAGATATACACCATTTGTATAGGTATATAAAAAATAAAAAAATAATTTCTATTGGGAAAAATATAATTTTAATTATTTTCTTCATACAAACCATTTTTTACAAAAAGTTGTTTCATATTATCTTTTATCTCAACAAAGGAAAGTTCTTCTATGCCTTGTTTTGCAGAAAAAATATAGTTATAGTTTTTCTTTACATTTGGGTATAGTTCACAAAAAGCAGACCTAAGTCTTCTTTTCACTTTGTTTCTTACAACACTTTTGCCAATCTTTTTTGAAACGCTGAAACCAACTTTTGGTTCGCTTATCTTTGATTTTACAAAAGTTAATAATAAAAGTTTGTAACCTTTTGTTTCTCCATGCTTATAAACATACTTAAAGTGTTTGTTTTTTCTAAGGCGATTTATGCTTTTAATCATAATGCTCCTTTACGCTGCCAAAACTTTTCTACCTCTGTTTCTGCGACGTTTCAAAACATTTCTACCACTTTTTGTACTCATTCTTTCTCTAAAGCCATGAACACTTTGTCTTCTTCTCTTTTTTGGTTGATATGTTCTTTTCATTGCCATAATACATTTCCTCCTATTCTATTTATTTAGTTAAATTGCAGACAGGCACGATAAAAAACAGAATAGTCTGCGACTAAACTAAACTAATTATATACAACACCCCCAAAAAAATCAACTCATATTTTATATGTTTATTAGTATATATACTATATTGACATTTTTTTCTCTTGTGTTATACTGACTTTGTAGGGTGAGTATGCAAAATATTGATTATAAACCAATCTTAAAAAATCTTGACAAGTATGGAGATATTAGACTTTCCCTTGGAATTATTATTGACGAGAAAAAGAAAACAGAGAGGGAAGACCCAAGAACAGGAATCTCATCAAGACATTTTGGTAATTATTGGTATTATTTGGGTGAAGACAAGGTTATTTTCAAGTCTTTTGAATGTATGGAAAACACAAAACCAAACAGAATTGTAAACGAACTTTTGTTTTATGAAATTTCAAAGCAAGTTGAAATTGATTGTGCAAAATGTAAACTTGCTTCCATAGACGGAATAAGTGGCATTGCTTCCTATAATGTTTTGGGAAAAGATGAAAAACTTATAACTGGTTCAATGCTAAAATACAAAGCTGGCGACTATGAATATAACAATACCTTAAAATCTTATTACAATGCATTAAAGATATTAAAGTCCAAAGGCTATAAAATCAATATAAGGAAAGAAACTTTAAAATTATATCAAATATGTCTAATTGATGAATTATTGCTTCACACAGATAGACATTCAGAAAATATTCAGTTTATTGAAAATGCAAAAACAAATGAAATAAGACTTTCACCAATTTTTGACAATAAATTCGCTTTTTGTTCATTTAATCTTGACAACACTGTAAAAGACTATAGAACAATAAATTTTGATATTGCAAAAAGTTTATTTAGTACAAGTGGAAATTTGCTTCTTGTTGACAATGTCGATAGTGGAAAATCAAAGTATGATAAAACAAAAAATGATTTGGTAATTTTTGCAAGCAAAAATAAAGATGCAAAAAAAATACTTATAGATACCTTAGACAAAATAGATATAAAAAGTGCAATAACAAATGTTGAGAATATGGGTATTGTTATTTCAGAAGACTATAAAGATTTAATTACAATGATAACTTGTGAAAGTGTAAATGAATTTGAACATACCATTAATATGCTTCAATATATATTAAATAATAAAGAGAAATACGGAATTCAAAAATTATAATATTAAAAAAGGGGAAAAAGATTATGAATGTTGTACCAGTAACAAGCGAAAATCCTTTATATAAATCAATTATCAAAAATATTGGAAGATTTGAAAATATAAAACTTGCCACAGGAGTAATTTTAGACACTACTCCAAAAAGATTTAGAGCAGAATATAACACTACAAACTTTGTTGGAATTTCTACAAAGTCTTATGGTAACTATTGGTTTAAGGTAAAGGGCAAAGAAGCAATTTTTAAATCTTTTGATGCGCAGCCTGCAACAAAGTCAGCAAGAATTGTTAATGAACTTTTGTGTATGGAATTATGCAAACAAATTGGTCTTAAATGTGCAACTTATGAACCCGCAACCATTGATGGTAATAATGGTATTATTTCTTATAATGTTGCAAACAGTGATGAAACAATGATAAGTGCTTGCGAACTAAAAACAATAACAAATAATCAAAACAAAACAAATTCACTGATTGATTATTATCGCATATTAAAAACATTAAAAACCAGAGGAACAAATATAGATTTGGGTCAAGAAATTGTTAATATGTATAAATTGGCAATATTTGATTTATTAACTTTGCAAACAGATAGACATTCAGGTAATATATTTTTCCTTAATAATAAAAAATCAAACACATTAAGATTATCACCAATATTTGATAATGAACTTTCATTTTTATCAACACATTTGCAAGAAATGCACTTATTCTATGACTTTGTTGATATTGACCTAGTAAAAGATTATTATAATGATTCACAATCTGCTGTTTTTTCAATAAACCCATTAGACAAAAAATATTGCAAAAATAAATACGAAACAATAAAAAAAGATATAATTCGTTTTGCAAATAAAAATGAAAGAGCAAAAAAAATATTAAAAGATATTATGGAAAAATTTAACATAAAGAGTGCTTTAAGGAAAGTTGAACAAACTGGAGTAAAGATTCCACTTGTATACAAAAATTATGTAACAATGATAACCGAAACAATAAAGAATGATTTAAAAAATGAACTTGAAATTTCGAATAATGGAGAATCAATATTTGCATAACGATAAATTGTCCTATTTATAGGGCAATTTTTTATTTTAGTACTATTGCTTTATTAACTTAATTGTGATAAACTAATTTTGATAGGAGAGATTATGACAAAGACATCTTTTATAAATAAAAAAGCATTACTTTCAATCTTTATTGTTCTTGCAATTATTGCAGGTGGCATTGGTTTATATTTCTTATTTAGACCAAAAGTTGATTTGAATGCACCTTATAATAATTTTTATGATTATAAAACAGATGAAAGCATCAATGAAGTTATATCTTATAACACAAATATTTATCAATATGTAATCACTTGTGAAGATAGAGAACAAGATGCAACTTTTAAACAAACAATACAAAATCAAAAAAATATTTACACTCAAATAACATATTTTTATAATTTTTACTCATCTATTGATACCGAAATGTTAGACAATTTGATTTTTGCAAAAAATAATGATGGCAAAATGTTAAAATATCAACAAGAGATGACAAAAAGTTTTGAAAACTTAAAAAAATCTGCAAATAATTGCAAAAACTATTTGGAAACTTATTTAAGTTATAACAAACTAAATATCGAAAATAAATCTAATAAAAGTGTAATTGATTTAATTGATAACTATAATACCTTATATTATTTTAATTTTTTAAACAGTATATCAAATTTTTACTTTAATGCTTCCGTTATTTACCAAAATTATTTAACACAAACATACAGTGTAAACAGATATTCAAGGTATGTTATAAAATCTGCTTGTATGTGGCAACAACAACTCACACAAAAATTAACAGCAAATGATTGTGATTACACAGAACTTCAAACTTCAATGTCAAATCTTATGAGATTTGTAACTTTTGAATTAAATATAGCAAATAATTACTATAATTCACAAGAATCATATGATTTAGTTCTAAACATTTTTAACACAATTGACATTAATCAATGTGTTGAACATTTGGCAAATAACACATATTTAGATTTTGCAAACTCACAAGAAACAGAAGAATTAAAAAATGATGCACTTTTGCTTGGCAGAGATTTCTTTGTGATAGGAAGATAAAAGGAGAAAACAATGAAAAAATTTATTAAATGTTTTATGATAATATGTTTGGCATTTGTAGTTTCTTTTGCTTTTTATGGTTGCGAAGATGATTCAAATTTTTATCAAACAACAAGTGATGATTTTGAAAACTTTATAACAACAATATGTAAAAATGAAGAATACAACAATGGAATAAAATATGGTGAAAATATTAGTGCAATTATTAACAAAATACGCACAGAACCAAATTATGCTTCACAAGAAAATCAAGACAAATTAAATTCATATACACAAATACCTGATGTATATGACAAAATATTTATAAACTCATTCAAGTTTATTTCTGAATTTTCTGGAATACTTGTAAACAAACCAACAGATGTTAGTGGAAAGGTTAAAGGACAATACAAAGACCTTTCAAGCAAATTAAAAAAGGCAACAACAAATATTCAAAGTTTTAGTCAAAAGGTTTTGGAAATTGATAAGCAATTCAACAAAACAGGATTTCCTGCAGATGAAATGGTAAAAGATATTTATCTTCAATTGATAAAAGATTACAAAAGAGATTATATAGACCTTACAAATCAAGTTATTGATATTTGTGATAGTTTTAGTAATATTTGTGAAAATTATATTTTTCCAAAACACACAAGTTACATTCAAAATGGCGAATATATTGAATTGTCAAAAACTCAAATCACAAATGAAAAAACTTTGGCTGTACTCAAAAGTTCTATCTCCACATTAAAATCTTCTATTGAATATCTAAATGGTTTTAATGGTGAATATAAACTTTTGGAAAATGACCAATTTGTTGAAACATTAGAAAAATATAACAATATTGATTTGTCAATAGACACAGAAGTAACTGTTCAACAACTACAACAATGGCTCAATAATTACACAGCATTTTTAGGTGAAAAAGAAAATTTTGAAAAGTCAATAACTAGTGTTGATTTTGACAAACTTGTAAGAATTTATAATTTTGATTATGACACATATCTTAATGACTTTCCAACACAAAAACCATTCGTTGACAATATAAAAGAATTTTCTAGTTCAAGTATAACAAATCTATATAATTCAATTTCTTCAATGTGTTAAAAAAAATATCTACCAAGTTTGGTAGATATTTTTGCATTTTTATTAAAGTGTTTGTTTATCAACTTTTATACTTTCATTTCTTACAGAATTAAATATATTGTCAACTTTTTCAAAAATAGGTTTTATGTCGCTAATATCTTTACTTGAAAAAGCAACTCTTACAATTTTTTCTTTTTTGTCAAGACTGACTATTTTTGAAAGTTTATTATTTAAACTTTTTACAAGGTTATCAAAATTTTCATCATCATTTTTTAAATTATAGATTTCGTTAACTTTGTTTATACATTTTCCGATTTCACAAGCATAGATCTTGTTTTCATCAAATTTTACAGGATATCTTTCGCCCTTGATAACGCTCAAATACTTATTCATCTTTGACCTGTTTATGATTTGTTGAGCACATTCTTCACTTAGTACCATTGTAATATTTTTTCTTTTTCTAATAATAAATCCTGTTTTTTTTGGTAATATAAACAAATCAGAACTGCATAACTTTGAAGTATAATTTTCTATTCCTTCTTCTTCAATAATTTTTATCGCTTTTTTCATATCTTGTGAATTATTTTTTTCAAATTCTCTTAAACTCATATTATTCTCCATTTAATTTATATACATTATAATACATCTTACTATAATTTTCAAGAGTCATTGTCATTTTCCTAAAATATTTTCATTGTTTGGTTCATTTTTATTGATGCTTTGTTTCAAATTTGTTTGATTTTCAAACTTATTATAAATTTTTACGCCTTTATGTGTTTTATTAAAAGTTAGCAATTCTAAATACTCTTTTTCTTCAATCAAATCATTTTTTCTATCTTCATAAAAGTCAATATTTTTGCTATTGTCTTTTATTTTTCTTATCAGTTCTGCCTTTTTTATTGAAAAATATCCACCAATAACACCACTGATAATTGCAAGAGCAAAAAGCAAAATGCTTGATGTGGCAAATGCAAAAGCTCCGGCTACTGACAAAGCAACAGCACAACAAATAATAACTGTCCAATATGGCATTCTTGACTGTGCATTTTTGTTACTTGCTTTAAAATTGTTTATATAGTTATCGTAAGTCTTTAATGCGTCTTCACATTTCTTCAATTGTTTTTCACAATCAAAATTTGGGTTATCTTCATATACATCAATT
>CAMEUD010000015.1 GCA_945937975.1 uncultured Clostridia bacterium | reverse complement strand
AGGGAATATAATTGAAGACGACAATGATTCAAGTTCGGACACCTTTGCACAGCACTTACAATTCTTGGAACAATTTTTCCGTGTAATTTTGGAAGGTATTGAATCTGACCCATTTGAACTTTTGAACTCTATGGTTGTTGATGTTTACAAAAAAAAGGGAATAACCGAGCACTCAAATTTCTCAACAATGCCGGCAAGTGAGTTCCCAACCTTTGATGATTTGTATGATTATATCATTGAAAGATTGCACACAGAAACAAACCAATATGTACTAAATAACCTTAACGTTGTTGAAACATATATCAAGAAATTTGCAAGGGGTGGAAGAAATAGTAAACTTTGGAATGGTCCAACAAGTTTGGAAACAAAAGAAAACTTTATTACATTTAACTTCCAATCGTTGCTTGCCAATAACAACCAAGTTATTGCAAACGCACAAATGCTTATTATCTTTAAGTATTTGATGAACGAAATTATTAAAAATAAGGACTTTAACTCAAAATATCACGTAAATAGAAAGGTTATTGTTGCCGTTGATGAAGCCCATATGTTCATTAACCCAAAATACCCAATAGCACTTGACTTTATGGCGCAAATGGCAAAAAGAATTCGTAAGTATGGTGGTATGCAAATTGTTATTACTCAAAATATTAAAGACTTCGTTGGTGCTCCAGAAATTGAAAGACAATCAACAGCAGTTATTAATGCCAGCCAATACTCAATGATTTTCTCTCTTGCACCAAGTGATATGAACGACCTTGTTGAACTTTACCGTAAGAGTGGCGAAATTAACCAACAAGAGCAAGACACAATTGTTACCGCCGGAGTTGGTCAAGCATTCTTGATTACCAGCCCTATGAATAGAACTATGGTTCAAATTGTTGCATATGACTATGTAAGAAAACTATTCTCATAAAATTAAAATTGCTCTAAATGCGGAGCAATTTTTTATATTTTTGAGGAAAGTGATTTATATTCAAACAAAACTTGAAAATACGTGTTTTTTACTTGTGAAGTGTAGGGAATGTCTATTGAAGAAAAATCTGCAAGGTTGTTTAGTATATTTTTTGTGTTGGAAAGTGAAAGTTTTATTTCAAGCAAAGTGGAAGTTAGTTTGCTATTAAAAATTGTTTCAAAATTGGTTTGAATTCTGTTTTGCTCGGAAATTATATCATTAAGTAAAACTTTTGACTGAATTTCGGTTAATAGTTTTGTATCAATAGAAACAGACAAATCGTATAATTTTTTATATAACGCCTTAAATGATGACAGTGCCTTAATAAGCACTGTTTTTTCTTGCTCTGTCATTTTTGATTTTACCAAAATTTCATCAAAGTTTAGGTCTTTTATTGAACTTGCAACTCCGTTTTCTTTTAAGTTTGCAACAACTTTTTCTGCATCGGATTTATTTTCGTAGCAAGATGCAAAAACATAAAATGCTTCGTCATCTTGAAAAATATATCCTGCACCATTTTTATGCATGGCAACTTCACTCATTTCTCTAGCTTGTGCTTTTGTTTGTGTTTTGTATAAACTTACAGCATAAACAACAAAGGCTGAACTTTTTGCATCGCCACTCGTTATATTAGAAAATCCACCAACGGTTATTAAACTTGAAAATACTCCGGCAAGGCTTACGCACAAAGCAAATGAAATTAGCATAAAAAATATAGAAAAAAATCTTGATTTTCTGCTGGAACTAAAATTTTTTGTCATACTTTCTTGAACTCCCAAAACTTGCTAGTTATCATTTTTGATGAAAACCTACTAAATCTTATGTCAAAAATTGACAACATATGCAAAATAAGGCAAGTTTTCTATTTTTTATGAATAGGTTATAAAGGTTAAAATATTAGAAAGGAGAAAATTATGGAAATAAAGCCACTTTATGATAGAGTTGTAGTTTTGCCACAAAAAAACGAGAATAAATGTCCATCGGGCATAATTTTGCCACAAGTTGGTGACGATAAGTCGTCAATTGGTGAAGTTGCTTTTGTTGGCGATGGTCAAACCTTTGATGGTGACAATGTTGAAATGCAAGTAAAAAAGGGTGATAAAATTATATATTCAAAATTCGCGGGAGCACCGTATAAAATAAATGATATTGATTATGTAATTTTACGCCAAGCAGATATTTTGGCAATAATAAAAGGAGAATAATATGGCAAAAAATATGATATTTGGGGATGAAGCAAGAAAATCTTTGGAAAAAGGTGTTTCAAAATTGTGCGATGCAGTAAAAATTACACTAGGGCCAAAAGGCCGTAATGTTGTGTTAGATAGAAAATATGGTGCGCCACTAATTACAAACGATGGTGTTACAATTGCAAAGGAAATTGAACTTGATGATTCTTTTGAAAATATGGGAGCAAGTTTAATAAAAGAAGTTAGCATAAAAACAAATGATATTGCTGGTGATGGAACGACGACTGCATCGGTTCTTGCTCAAAGTATTGTGCAAAAAGGACTAAAAGATTTCTCTTTTGGTGCAAATCCTTTGGCACTTAAAAGTGGTATCAACTTGGCAACAAAAAAAGTTTGTGAAATATTGAAGAATATGTCAAGACCAATAAAAAATGAAAAAGAAATAGCTCAAATTGCATCAATTTCTGCCGGTGATGAAGAAGTCGGCGAACTTATCTCAAATGCAATAAAAAAAGTCGGTGAAAATGGTGTTGTGACAATTGAAGAAGGCGAACAAATTGAAACTACCTTGCAAGTTGTTGAAGGTATGCAATTTGACAGGGGATATCTGTCGCCTTATATGTGTACTGATAATGATAAAATGGTTGCTGTTTTGGATAATGCTTATGTGCTTGTAACAGATAAAAAGATTTCAACTATAACCGATTTGTTACCAATACTTGAACAAGTTGTAAAAACGGGCGAAAAATTACTGATAATTGCAGAAGATATAGAAAGTGAAGTTCTTGCAACTTTGGTTGTAAACAAACTTCGTGGGGTATTTAACTGCGTTGCTGTAAAAGCCCCTGCTTTTGGGGATAAGAGAAAAGACTTTTTGAGTGATATTTGTACACTAACAAAAGCAACATTATGTTCAAGTGAAATTGGTGTTGACCTAAAAGATATTGACCTAGAATATCTTGGCAAAGCAAAGTCTGTTAAAGTTACAAAAGACAGTACAACAATAATTGCACCTGAGGGAGAGAATGAAGAACTGAAACAAAAAATTCAAAGTCTAAAAACACAGTTGAATAGTAATTCAACCGAATATGACAAGGAAAAAATAAAGGAAAGACTTGCAAAGTTGTCGGGAGGTGTTGCTGTTATAAAAGTTGGTAGTGCAACCGAAGTTGAAATGAAGGAAAAGAAACTCCGAATTGAAGATGCTTTGTCTGCAACAAAAGCAGGAATAAGTGAAGGTGTTGTTGCTGGCGGTGGAACGGCACTTGTTAAATGTTACGACCAATTAAAAGAATATATTGACACGCTTGCCGGTGATGAAAAAATGGGTGCACAAATAATTTTGGATACATTATCTGCTCCACTAAAGCAAATTGCGGTAAATTGTGGAAAAGATTCTGGCGTTGTTTTGGAAAGAGTTATGTCAAACAAAAACAGTGAATTTGGTTATGATGGAAAGAATGATATTTTTGTTGATATGTTATCTGCCGGAATTATCGACCCGCTTCTGGTTACCAAGACAGCACTTATGTCGGCATCAAGTGTTGCAGGTACGTTACTTACAACTGAATGTCTTATTTGTGATAACAATGCCAAAAATGATTGAAAAAAATAATTATATTTGCTAATATGTACATATGAAAATACAAAAAGTGGAATTTTTAACAAGCGTTGCAAAAGCAAAAGATATAATTGAAGGCGGTAATGAATTTGCTTTTGTTGGGAGAAGTAATGTTGGGAAAAGTAGTTTTATAAACTCCATTATGGGCGTAAAAAAGTTGGCAAAAACATCAAGTGAACCCGGAAGAACAAGACTTATTAACTATTTTCAAATAAATGGTAGTTTCAGGTTTGTTGATCTGCCGGGATACGGCTATCATAGAGCGGGCAAGCAAAATGAACTTATGTGGGCGACTCTTATGGAAGATTATCTAAAATATTCAAAGTGCCTTAAAAGAGTGTTTATGCTTGTTGATATAAGGCATAGTCCAAGTGAACTAGACAAACGTATGCTTGAATATTTGACCTATACAAACAGACCATTCACAATTATTGCAACAAAAATTGACAAAGTTGCAAAATCAAAAATTTCGGTATATATAAAGAACATAGCGCAAGGGCTATTTGTAACAACAAATAATATCATCCCTTATTCAAGCGAAACTCATTACAATAGAGATAAAATTTTGCAAATAATAGAAAATGATTTAACAGATGACCTAACTTAGTAGGTCATTTTTTTTATTGCAAAAATTTGGTTGTTAATTGTTTCAAAAAAATAAATTTAATTAAGATTTGAATTTATTAACGGGTTATATAATGGCTATTATTACTTTAAATATGTTTTATACTTATATTATTATACTATAAATATATGTGTATTAAAATATTTTAAAAAATATGAAAAAAGGTGTTGACAAGGCTAGGGTGAATGTATTACAATGGCTTGTAAAGTGGCATACTTTCGGGTTGAGGTGTGAAGTTACCTTGTTCCTACGCAAGCGGAAAAGGATAATTTACACTGACAAGTTTCGCTTAAAGCGGAGCGACCAACAAGCCTTTTTATTTTAGATGTCACTTGCAAACACACGGCATAGTGTGTTGACTAAAATAAATGGGTTACTTTATAGTAACTTGTTGGCAAGAGATTACAGGAGGTTAAAAATGGCAACACAAAAAATTAGAATCAAACTTAAGTCGTACGATCATTCACTTCTTGACCAAGCATGTGTAAGAATTATCAACACAGCAAGCAAGAGTGGTGCCAAAGTGGTTGGACCAGTTCCACTTCCAACAGATAGAGAAGTTGTAACAGTTATTCGTTCACCACACAAAGACAAAGACAGTCGTGAGCAATTTGAATCTAGAACACACAAAAGAATGATAGATGTGTACCCAACATCACCAAAGCAAACTGATGCATTTATGAAATTAGATTTGCCTGCTGGTGTTGATATAAAAATCGAACTATAAGGAAGGAGAAGAAAATGAATAAAGCTATAATAGGCAAAAAACTTGGAATGACACAAATCTTCACACCTGATGGTTTGGTTGTTCCAGTAACAGTTGTTGAAGCTGGTCCTTGCAAAGTTGTTCAAGTTAAAACAATGGCAAGAGAAGGCTACAATAGTGTTGTTGTTGCTTTTGATGAAACAAAAGAATCAAGAGTAAACAAAGCACAAATGGGAACATTAAAAAAAGCTAATGTTCCTGCAAGCAGAGTTTTAAGAGAATTAAGACTCGACAATTCACAAAATTATGAAATTGGAACATCAATCCTTTGCGATATCTTCAATGAAAAAGACAAGGTTGATGTTACAGGACTTACACGTGGTCGTGGATTTACAGGTGTTATCCAAAAATGGAATCAACATAGATTAAAAATGACCCATGGTACAGGACCTGTTCACAGAGAAGTAGGTTCAATGAGTGCAAACAGTACACCAAGTCGTGTATTTAAAAACAAGCACCTTGCTGGACACTATGGTCACGAGAGAGTAACAATCCAAAACTTGGAAGTTGTTAAGGTCGATTCTGCTCGTAATATCTTACTCATTAAAGGTTGCATACCTGGTCCAAGAGGAACAGTTGTAACAATTACTGAGTCAGTAAAAGCATAAAGGAGTTAACTGATGAAAGCTAAAGTTTATAATATGCAAAATGCCGAAGTTGGCTCAATCACATTAAAAGATGATGTTTTTGGTGTTGAATACAACGAACCACTTATTCATGAAGTTGTTGTTGCATACAATGCAAACCAAAGACAAGGAACAAAATCTGCACTCACAAGAAGTGAAGTTAGAGGACATGCAAAGAAACCTTGGAAACAAAAACATACAGGACATGCAAGACAAGGTTCAACAAAGGGTCCACAATTTATTGGTGGTGGTGTAGTATTTGCTCCAAAGCCAAGAGATTTTTCTAAAAAGGTAAACAAGTTTGCAAAGAGAGCTGCATTCTTAAGTGCAATCAGTCAAAAACTTGCTCAAAAAGAATTAACAATATTGGACGAATTTGCTTTGGAAGAAGCAAAAACAAAGAAAGTTCAAGAATTCTTGGATGCATTCAAATTTGACGCAAACACAGTTATTGTTTTGGATGAATTAAACAATGATGCACTTCGTGCTTCAAAAAACATTCCAAGTGCTTATGTTACAACATCAGACCTTGTTAATGTTTATGACATTGTTAGCAACAAAAATGTTGTTTTAACAAAGAAAGCAGTTAAAAAATTAGAGGAGGTTTATGCAGAATAATGAAAGCTCAAGATGTTATTATTAAACCTATTCTCACAGAAAAATCTTATCAAGGAATTCAAGGCAAAGTTTACACATTCAAAGTTGCAAACAATGCTAATAAAGTTCAAATAAGAAAAGCTGTTGAAGAACTTTTCAATGTTGAAGTTGAAAATGTAAATACCGTTAAAGTTAAAGGTAAAGAAAAGTCACAAAATACAAAATCAGGAAGAACAGTTGGTAAAACAAGTGATTACAAAAAAGCAATTGTAACACTTAAAGAAAGTTCAAAACCAATTGCATTCTTTGAAAGTTTATCATAGGAGGATAATTAGTTATGGCAGTTAAATCAAGTAAACCAACATCAGCTGGTAGAAGATTTTATACATCAGCAACTTTTGAAGAAGTAACTAAAACTACTCCTGAAAAAAGCTTGCTTAGAACAAAAAAGAAAACTGCAGGCAGAAATGCTAGTGGTAAGATAACAGTTCGTCATATCGGTGGCGGAAACAGACAAAAATACAGAGTTATCGATTTCAAAAGAAATAAAGATGGTATTCCTGCAAAAGTTACAGCAATAGAATACGACCCAAATCGTAGTGCTTACATTGCATTGTTGACATATGCAGATGGAGAAAAGAGATACATTTTAGCTCCACTTGGACTTAGTGTTGGCGAAACACTTATGAGTGGTAAAGATGCTGAAATAAAAGTCGGAAATGCACTCCCACTTGAATATATCCCAGTAGGTTCAGTTGTTCATAATATTGAACTTAGTGCAGGGAAAGGTGGACAAATGGCAAGAAGTGCTGGTGCTGAAGTTGCTCTTATGGCAAAAGAAGGTAAATATGCAACACTTCGCATGCCTAGTGGTGAAATGAGAAAAGTCCTTCTTACTTGCAAAGCAACAATTGGTACAGTTGGTAATGTTGACCATGAACTTGTATCACTTGGTAAAGCAGGAAGAAAAAGACATATGGGCGTAAGACCATCAGTTCGTGGTGTTGTTATGAACCCTAACGATCACCCACACGGCGGTGGTGAAGGTAAGAGCCCTGTTGGACACAAATCTCCACTTACACCTTGGGGTAAACCAGCTCTTGGCTTAAAGACAAGAAAAGCAAAGAAAGCATCTAACAAGTTAATTGTTAAGAGAATCAATTAGGAGAGAATAGTATGAGTAGATCATTAAAGAAAAAACCATATGTTTGCCCAAGACTTATGAAAAGAGTTCAAGAAATGGATCCAGCTAACAAAAAGCCAATCAAAACTTGGTCTCGTTCATCAGTAATTTATCCTGAATTTGTTGGATACACATTTGCAGTTCACAATGGTAAAAAACATATTCCAGTTTATTGCACAGCCGAAATGGTTGGACATAAACTTGGTGAATTTGCTCCAACAAGAACATTCAAAGGACACGCAGGTAAAAAGTCGACAACAACAGCAACAGCTCCTGTTAAGGCATAAGAGGTAAAATATGGCAACAAGAATTAGAGAAAAAGCACAAGCAAGAATCGAAAACAAAGATACTCGCCCAAGTGCAAAAGTAAAATATGTTAGAATGAGTCCTTCAAAAGTAAGAATCGTTCTTGACACAGTAAGAGGTAAAGATGTTGACACAGCAGTTGCATTGCTTGAAAACTCAACAACTTCAGCCGCACAAGTATGCTTAAAATTATTAAATTCTGCTATTGCAAATGCAGAATTCAAAGGTTTGAACAGAGCAGATTTATTTGTTGAAGAATGCTATGTTGGACCAGGACCTACACTCAAACGTTTGGATATTCGTGCAAGAGGTAGAGCAAATAGATTATTAAAGAGATCATCACACATTACCATGATACTTGGTAATAAGGTGAAATAAGGTAAGGAGGCAAAATAATGGGACAAAAAGTTAGTCCAGTTGGATTTAGAGTAGGAATTAACAAACCATGGGATTCTTCTTGGTATGCAAGCAAAGAAGATTTTGCCAAATTCCTTCTTGAAGATAACAAAATTAGAAAATTTTTCGAAAAGAATTATGCCCAAGCTTCAATTTCAAAAGTAGAAATTGAAAGAACAAAGGAAAGACTTGTATTAAATGTTTATACAGGTAGACCTGCAATTCTTATTGGACAAAAAGGTGCAAATATTGAAGTTATTAAAAAACAACTTTCAAAAGTTATTGGACCTACAAAAAATCTTGTAATCAATGTTAAAGAAGTTAAGAAACCAGACCTTGATGCAACACTTGTTGCAGAAAGCATTGTTGCTCAACTTGAAAAACGTGTTGCTTACAAGAGAGCATTAAAACAAGCTTTGCAAAGAGTTATGAAAGCAGGTGCAAAGGGTTGTAAAGTTAGAGTTAGCGGTGTTGTTAATGGTGCAAACACTATTGGAACAAGCGAAACTTATATGGAAGGAAGTCTTCCACTTCAAACAATCAGAGCAGACATTGATTACGGTGTTACTGCTGCTTACACAAACTATGGTAAACTTGGTGTAAAAGTTTGGATTTATAAAGGTGATATCCTTGATAAAAAAGAACAAAATTCTAACAAAGGAGGACAAGACTAATGTTAATGCCAAAAAGAGTAAAAAGAAGAAGAGTACATCGTGGCAGAATGACAGGTGTTGCTACAAGAGGTAATACTTTGACATATGGAACATATGGTCTTGTTGCAACAGAACCATGTTGGATTAAATCAAACCAAATTGAAGCCGCTCGTATCGCTATGACAAGATACATTAAACGTGGTGGTCATGTTTGGATTAAAATATTCCCTGATAAACCTGTAACAAAGAAACCTGCAGAAACTCGTATGGGTTCTGGTAAAGGTTCTCCAGAATTCTGGGTTGCAGTTGTTAAACCAGGTAGAGTACTATTCGAAATGGATGGTATAGATGAAACAACAGCAAGAGAAGCATTAAGACTTGCAGGTCACAAACTTCCTTGCAAAGTAAAGTTCATCAAGAAAGAAGAAGGTGGTGCTAACAATGAAAATTAAAGAACTTAGAAGTTTAACAGTTGAAGAATTAAATCAAAAACTTGTTGACTTAAAACAAGAATTATTCAATCTTCGTTTTTCACAAGCAACCGGCAACTTACAAAATCCTATGCAAATCCACAATGTTAAAAAAGATATTGCAAGGGTTAATACATTATTAAAAGAGAAAAAGGCATAGGAGGAAGATATGGAATTAGAAAGAAATAATCGTCCTAGCAAAATAGGGACAGTTGTAAGTGCTGGAAAAATGGATAAAACTGTTGTAGTTGCCATTGTTTCAGCAAGAAAACATCCACTTTATAAAAAAGTCGTAAAACAAACAACAAAATTCAAAGCTCATGATGAAAATAATGAATGTGGTATCGGTGATATAGTTGAAATCGCTGAAACAAGACACATTTCAAAAGATAAATACTTTAGAGTTGTAAGAATTGTTGAAAAGGCAAGATAGGAGGTAACTGTATGGTACAACCACAAACAAGATTAAAAGTTGCTGATAACACAGGTGCAAGACAAATTATGTGTATCCGTGTTTTGGGTGGCTCATTTAGAAGAAGCGGAAATATTGGAGATGTAATCGTTGCATCAGTAAAGAGTGCAACTCCAGGTGGAAGCGTTAAAAAAGGTGATGTTGTTAAAGCAGTTATTGTTAGAACAACAAAAGGACTTCGTCGTCCAGATGGTTCACACATCAGATTTGATGATAACGCAGCAGTTATCATTGATGCTCAAAAACAACCAAAAGGTACTCGTATCTTTGGACCTGTTGCAAGAGAACGCAGAGATAAGGGATATATGAAGATTATATCACTTGCTCCAGAAGTTATATAAGAGGAGAACGGTAAATGGCAAAATTATTTGTTAAAAAAGGTGACACAGTTGTAGTTACCACAGGAAAAGAAAAAGGCAAAACAGCCAAAGTCTTAGAAGTTTCTCCAAAATCAAACAAAGTACTTGTTGAAAATGTAAACATTGTTACAAAACATCAAAAACAAAAATCACAAGAAGACAAAGGCGGAATAATTAAAAAAGCTGCTCCAATCGAAGCATCAAATGTTATGGTTATTTGTCCAGATTGTGGAAAAGCAACAAGAGTTGCTCACAAAGAAGTTGATGGCAAAAAGGTAAGAGTTTGCAAAAAATGTGGAGCAAGTTTAGACAAAGCTGATGCTAAAAAAGTTAAAAAACAAGCAAAAGCAGAAAAGAAAGTAGCAAAAGAAGAAAAAGTTGTTGAAACTGCAGAAAAACCTGCAAAGAAAGCTCCTGCAAAAAAAACAGCAGCAAAAACAGCAGCAAAAACAACAACAAAAAAAGCTACAACAAAGAAAACAGCTAAGGTGGAGGAATAATGAAAAGTAGATTATCAGTTTTATATAAAGAACAAGTTGTTCCTGCTCTTAGAGAAGAGTTTGGATACAAAAATGTAAACGAAGTTCCAAAAATTAGTAAAATTGTACTTAATATGGGACTTGGTGAAGTTAAAGATAACTCAAAAAGTTTTCAAATCGCTGTTGACGAATTAACAGCAATCGCTGGACAAAAAGCAGTTGCAACAAAAGCAAAGAAAGCAATTTCTAACTTTAAAGTTCGTCAAGGTCAAAAAGTTGGTGCAAAAGCAACACTTCGTGGCGATAGAATGTATGAATTTTTGGATAGATTAATTTCAATTGCTCTTCCAAGAGTTCGTGACTTCAAAGGCGTTAGTACAAAAGCTTTTGATGGAAAAGGCAACTATGCTTTGGGAATTAAAGAACAACTTATATTCCCAGAAATAGAATATGATAAACTTGATAAAATCAGAGGTCTTGATGTTATCATAGTTACAAGTGCAAAGTCGGATAAAGAGGCAAAATCATTACTTGAAAAAATGGGTATGCCATTCAAAGTTAGAGGATAGGAGGAATTTATGGCAAAAACAGCGTTAAAAGAAAAACAAAAAAGAAAACAAAAATTTGCTACAAGAGAATACACAAGATGCACAATCTGTGGTCGTCCTCACTCAGTACTTAAAAAGTATGGTATTTGCAGAATATGTTTTAGAGAGCTTGCATCAAAGGGCGAAATCCCTGGTGTTAAGAAGGCTAGTTGGTAAGGAGGAAATATGATTTTAACAGATCCAATCGCAGATATGCTTACCCGTATTCGTAATGCAATTACGGCAAAGCACACAGAAGTTTCTATTCCAGCTTCAAATGAAAAAATGTCAATTTTGAACATTTTAGTTGAAGAAGGTTACATTAAAGAAGCAAAACTTGTTGAAAATGGTAACATTAAAAACATCGTTGTTTCACTTAAATATGACAACAATGGTGAAAGTGTTATTCAAGGACTTAGAAGAATATCAAAACCAGGTCTTAGAGTTTATGCAGAAAAAGATAAACTTCCAAAGGTTATAAATGGTCTTGGAATTGCCCTTATTTCAACAAACAAAGGTATTTTAACAGATAAAAAAGCTCGTTCACTAGGTGTCGGTGGTGAAGTATTGGCTTTTGTATGGTAGGAGGATAGTATGTCAAGAATAGGTAGAAAACATATTGATTTGCCAGCAGGAGTTGAACTTACACAAAAAGACGGTGTTGTTACAGTTAAAGGACCAAAAGGTACATTAACAGAAAATGTTGACAGACTTATCACAGTTAAAGTTGATGGTAACAAAGTTGAACTTACAAGAGCAAATGAAGAAAATGAAACAAAAGCAAAACATGGTTTATATAGAGCACTTATCAATAATATGGTAACAGGTGTTACTCATGGATTTGAAAAAAAGCTTGTTATAAATGGTGTTGGTTACAAAGTTGTAAAACAAGGTAACAAACTTGTACTTAATGTTGGTTATTCACATACAATTGACATTCCTGAAGAAGAAGGCATCACATTTGAATGTCCTTCACAAACAGAAATCATTGTAAAAGGAATTGACAAACAAAAAGTTGGTCAAGTGGCTTCAAAAATAAGAGATCTAAGAAAAGTTGAACCATATCATGCTTATGGAGTTCGTTATAGTGACGAAGTTGTTGTAAGAAAAGTTGGTAAAGCAGCCGGAAAGGGCGCTAAGAAATAGGAGGAGAGCATAAATGTTTAATAAGAGAGATAGAAACGAAGAAAGAGTTCTTAGACATATTCGTGTTAGAGAAAAAATCTCTGGTACAAGTGAATGTCCAAGACTTAGTGTTTATAGAAGTAATGTTGCAATCTATGCTCAAATCATTGATGATACAAAGGGCGTAACATTAGTTTCTGCATCAAGTTTAGATAAAGATCTTGAAAAAGAATTAAAAGGCAAAAGCAAAACTGAACAAGCAACACTTGTTGGTGAAGCTGTTGCAAAAAAAGCACTCAAAGCAAAAATTAAAAATGTAGTTTTTGATAGAGGCGGATATATTTATACAGGTAGAGTTCAAGCATTAGCCGATGGCGCAAGAAGTGCTGGACTTGAGTTTTAGGAGGTTATCGTGGCAGAACAAGAAAAAGTTAAAAAGGCTAGAGCCCCAAGAGAAGAAAGAACAAGAAGAGAAGATGAAGGCATCGATAAAAACCTTGTTGCTGTAAGAAGAGTTACAAAGGTTGTTAAAGGTGGTAGAACTTTAAGATTCTCAGCTGTTGTTGTATGCGGAGATAGAAAAGGTAATGTTGGAATGGGAACTGGTAAAGCCAAAGAAGTTCCAATGGCTATTGAAAAAGCAACTCAAGCAGCTAAAAAAGATATGAAACCAGTTAACCTTATAAACGGAACAATCCCACACGAAACAGTTGGCAAGTATGGTACATCAAAAATACACTTACTTCCAGCAAAAGAAGGTTGTGGAATTATTGCAGGTGGTGGTGCTCGTGCAGTACTTGAACTTGCTGGTGTTAAAGATATTGTGACAAAAATTCACGGTTCAACAAACAAAATCAATTCTGTAAAGGCTACTATAAGAGGACTTAGAAGCATCAGAACAAAAGAACAGATTGCCGCACTTCGTGGAAAATCAGTTGAGGAAATCTAGGAGGAATTATGGCACAAGAAAAGAAATTAAAAATTACTTTGGTAAGAAGTCCAATTGGTTACAATCGTAATCAAGCAAAAGTTACCGAGGCATTAGGACTCAAAAAATTAAATCATTCAGTAGTTTTACCTGATAATGCAAGTGTTAGAGGCAGTGTTGCCAAAGTTGCACATCTCGTAAAGGTTGAAGAGATATAGGAGGAACAAATGGATATTCAAACACTTTCTCCAGCTAAAAATTCTAGAACTGCTTCGGTTAGAGTAGGTCGTGGAATTGGTAGTGGTATAGGAAAAACAAGTGGTAAGGGTCATAAAGGACAAAACGCTAGAAGTGGCGGTGGTGTTAGACCTGGATTTGAAGGTGGACAACTTCCACTCGCAAGAAAATTACCAATCAGAGGTTTCAACAATTACAATTTTGAAAAAAGATATTCAATATGTAATGTTTCAGACCTTGAACAATTTGAAGAAAACTCAGTTATTACACTAGAACTTTTATACGAAAATAGAGTTGTAGGCAAAATCGAGCCATACGGTTTAAAAGTACTTGGCAATGGTGAACTTACAAAGCCTCTTACTGTTAAAGCTAAAAAATTTACAAAGAGTGCTATCGAAAAAATCGAAAAAGCCGGTGGAAAAGCTGAGGTGATCTAATGTTTAAAACATTCATTAACGCATTCAAAATTAAAGATTTAAGAAAGAAAATGTTACTAACATTATTACTCTTATTTATATACAGAGTTGGATGTTGGTTGACTGTTCCTGGCATTAGTCCAGGAGCACTTCAAGAATCTGCACAAATGAGCAATGGTGGAGTTACTTTCCTTGGATTGTTAAACTCAATCTCTGGTGGCGCTCTTGCTAATGCTTCATTCTTTGCACTTGGTGTTTCACCATATATTAGTGCATCAATTATTATTCAACTTTTAGCTGTTGCAATTCCTGCTTTGGAAAGAGTTTCAAAACAAGGCGAAGAAGGTAGAAAGAAAATTAATCTTTATACTCGTATTTGTGCTTTGGTTTTGGCAACTGCTCAAGCAATCGGTATTGTTGTTTCTTATGCTAATAGTGAAGGATTTATTGACACAAGAATGTTAGGTGCAGGTGTTCCTACTTGGATTACTTGTGCATTTATTGCATTAGTATTAATAAGTGGTGCAATGTTTACAGTTTGGCTTGGTGAAAGAATTACTGACCTTGGTGTTGGAAATGGTTTATCACTTCTAATCTTCGTTGGTATTTTGTCAACAGCTTGTACTGGTCTTTACACAGCTTTCCAAGGTGTAGGACAAAACATTGATTATATTTGGACAATTCTAGTATTTTTACTTGCTGTTGTTGTTATATTTGCATTGATTGTATTTATTGATAACGCAGAAAGAAAAGTACCTGTTCAATACGCAAAGCAGGTTAAAGGTAGAAAAATGTATGGTGGACAATCTACCAACATTCCTATCAAAGTAAACGCAACAGGTGTTATTCCTATCATCTTTGCAAATGCTATTGTATCTTTCCCACAAATGCTTATTAGCATTTTCTGGCCAAATACTCCATTTGCAGATTGGTGGACAAAATATATGGGAACAGCATCATGGGTTTACATCGTAGCAACTGCATTGTTAATTTTATTCTTTGCATATTTCTATGCTCAAATAACATTCAATCCAGAAGATGTAAGTAAACAAATTCAACAAAATGGTGGATTTATTCCTGGTATAAGAGCAGGTAAACCAACAGCTGAATATTTGGGAAAAATATCTTCAAGATTAACATTATTTGGTGCAATATATTTAGCATTTATCGCATTAGTTCCAAGTTTGGTATTCAATGCACTTGCAACAACAAGTCTTGACTCAACACTTATCAACGCATTTAGTGTTACAGGTCTTATGATTTTGGTTTCTGTTGCATTGGAACTTGACAAACAACTCGATGCTCAAATGTTAATGAGAAATTATAGAGGATTTTTGAAATAAGATTATTTAATATATTTATGAATACAAAAGTCTTTTTAGGCTTTTGTATTCGGTTAATATATAAGTAGTGAGGTTATATGAATATAATTTTATTGGGTGCTCCAGCAAGTGGAAAAGGCACAATGTCAAAGTTTTTAAAACAAACTTATGATATTCCTGCTATTTCAACAGGTGATATAATAAGAGAAAATATTAAAAATAAAACAAGTTTGGGAATAAAATCACAAGAATATATAAACGCTGGTGTGCTTGTTCCTGACGAAATTGTTATTGATTTAATAAGAGCAAGACTTGGACAAAGTGATACAGCAAACGGCTATATTTTAGACGGATTCCCACGAACATTGTCGCAAGCAGTTGCACTTGATAAAATTTCAAATATAACAAAGGTTATCTATCTTAATGTTGGATATAATACTTTACTTGAAAGAAGTTTAAGTAGGCGTATTTGTCCAAAATGTAACGCAATTTATAACACAAAAACACATAAATCAGATTTTTGTGATGAATGTGATACAAAATTGGTTATAAGAGATGATGATAACGAAACAGTACTAAAAAAACGCTTTGATGAATTTCAAAGTGAAACAAAACCACTTATCGCTTATTATAAGAAATGTAATAAACTTATTGAAGTTGATGGAAGTGGAGATTCTTTTGAGGTTTTCAAAAAAATTTCAAAAGAATTATAGTGAATTAAAGAAGGTTTTTATATGATTTGTAGAACACAACAAGATTTTGATGGAATGAGAAAAGCAAACAAAATTGTTGGAGATGCATTAAGGTATGCAGAGTCGCAAATTCGTCCTGGAATTTCAACTTATGAACTTGACAAATTGGTAGAAAAGTTTATAATAGATAATGGAGCTATTCCTTCATTTAAAGGCTTTGAAGGTTATCCTGCAAGCATTTGCACATCAGTGAATGAAACTGTTGTTCATGGTATCCCTTCAAAAGATATTATTTTGAAAGAAGGCGACATAATCTCTGTTGATATTGGAACTATTGTTGACGGCTACAATGGTGATGCCGCAAGAACATTCCCTGTAGGAAAAATATCCAAAGAAAAACAAAAACTTATTGATGTAACAAAACAATGCTTCTTTGAAGGCATAAAACATTTAAGACCAGGTGCAAAACTTGGTGAACTTGGAAATGCAGTTCAAACATATGCAGAAAGTTTTGGTTATGGTGTTGTTCGTGAATTAGTTGGTCATGGAATTGGTCATAATATGCACGAAGACCCAGAAGTACCAAATTATGGAAAACCAAATCATGGAATCACCGTAAAAGAGAATATGTGTCTTGCTATTGAACCTATGATAACAATGGGTGAAAGATACATATATATGGAAGATGATGGTTGGACAATTAAGACTGATGACGGATTGCCAGCAGGGCATTATGAAAACACAGTCATTGTTACAGCAAATGGTGTGGAAATTCTATCGTTGTAAAAGGAAAATCTATGCTAGAAATTGTAGAGGGTATGATTGTTGTATCCACGCAAGGTAGAGATAATGGACACATATATATTGTAAAAAATATAGAAAATGGCTATGCTTATGTTGTTGATGGAAAACAAAGAACAATCCAAAATCCTAAAAAGAAAAAATTTAAGCATCTAAGACCGACAGGTCAAATTATTGAAAGTATTCAAGAAAAGTTTAGGGGAAACCAAAAAATTCTTGATAGTGAAATAAGAAAAACAATTGATAATTTAAGCATAATCTAAAAAGGAGTTTGTATGTCGAAAGAAGATGTGATAGAATTTGAAGGGGTAGTTGAAGAAGTATTACCAAACACAGCCTTCAAGGTTCGTTTGGAAAATGGTGTATTAATTAATGCATATATTTCAGGCAGACTTAGAATGAATTATATTAAAATTTTGGAAGGCGATAAGGTAAAAATAGAAATGAGCCCTTACGATTTGACAAAAGGCAGAATAACTTATAGAATAAAATAGATAAGATTATTCTTAAATTGATAATTGAAA
>CAMEUD010000014.1 GCA_945937975.1 uncultured Clostridia bacterium | reverse complement strand
CCAGCCAAAACATCATTTGATTTTAAATCACTTGGATTAACATTGACAAGCAAAGCTGAATTTGAATATTTGTTATCTCTTGCAAAATTACTCATTCCGTTTGTAACAATTTCACATTCGCCACTTGATGATGCAACAACATATCCACCAGGACACATACAAAATGTAAACATCGCTCTACCATTACTTAAATGACTAACAAGTTTATAGTCGGCATTTGGTAAATTTTTATTATAATTTTCACCATATTGCATAACATTGACATTTTCTGCTTTTTGCTCAATTCTAACACCCATTGCAAAAGGTTTTTGTGCCATATTAAAATTATGACTATTCAAAACTTTAAATGTATCTCTTGCACTATGTCCAACACACAAAGCAAGCAAATCTGTTTCAAATTTTTCAACTTTATTTGTTAAAACATTTTGAGTTTCAATATATTTTATTTCATTGTTTTCAAGTCCAAGGTTTATAAGTTTGGTATTAAACAACACTGTTCCACCAAGATTAATTATTTCTTGCCTTATGTTTTTTACAACTTCTCTCAACTTGTCTGTTCCAATGTGTGGCTTTCCTTCATACAGAATTTCTTCAGGAGCATTATGCAAATATAATTCTTCTATTGCCATTTTGCAAAACTCATTATTAACATTTGTATTCAGTTTTCCATCACTAAAAGTTCCAGCACCACCTTCGCCAAATTGAACATTTGAAAACTTGTTTAGCTTTCCATTTCTCCAAAATTCTTGAACACTTTTTTGTCTTGCATCAACATCTTCTCCTTGTTCAATGACTAATGGTTTTTGACCCATTTTTGCAAGACATAAAGCAAAAAACATTCCACTTGGTCCAAATCCAACCACCACTGGTTTTGTTTTTTGATTTAATTTTTCAAATTGTATTCCATTGATTTTATAATCAATTTTTTCATAGTTAAGTGATTTTTCTTTATCTTTATTTTTTAGATTAACACCAACA
Source organism: uncultured Clostridia bacterium (assembly GCA_945937975.1). Lineage (GTDB taxonomy): Bacteria > Bacillota > Clostridia > Christensenellales > UBA1242 > UBA5893. Next base: position 16,454 of record CAMEUD010000014.1, on the reverse strand, counting down.
GAATAAACATAAAAAATATTGTTTTTATTTCTTGCATCAATAGATTTTTTTAATATTTTTATTTCTTTTATTTCATTTTTTAATAATTTTTCTAATTTATTTTTTAAATCATTAATTGAACTTTCTATTGGCATTTTTATATTATTTATTTTTAACATAAACTTTCTCCAACAATCTTGCCACTTGTCCATGCCCATTGCAAGTTATACCCACCACAAAGACCGTCAACATCGCATATTTCGCCAATAAAATAAAGCCCTTCAATCCATTTATATTCAAGGGTTTCAGTTAAATCAACCAAATCAACCCCACCATTTTTTACTTGATTATTATCATATGTTCCAATTATATTAAATTCAAGAGATTTTATATTTTTAACAAGTTTTTGAATATTATTTTTATTTGGTTTTTCTTCTTCATTTATTTTGCAAATATTTAACAAATATTTGTTTATTTCTTTATGAAAAATACCTTGCATAAATGTTGTCATATGTTTGTAATTATTTTTTAATCTATTAATTAATAATTCTTCTAATTTTTCTTTTGGTATTTTTGGCAAAAGGTCAATAGAAATTGTGTCTTCATAATTATGTTGTCTTGCGAGTAAACTAGACAAATTAAAAATACAAATTCCACTTAATCCACTATCTTTAAACAACACTTCACCATATTCACAAAAACCTTGCAATCTTACTTCAACATTAGATAGTCTAAGTCCTGATAATCTTTTTGTGTTTTGTTTTGTTTTTAGTGCAACAAGTGATGGATAAAACTTATTATATTTTACATTTAAACAATCAAGCAATTTTGGTTCACTGCCTGTTGCAATAACAACTTTGTCAAAATGATATTTATCATCAATCAAAAAACCATTTTCCAATTTTTCAATTTTCTCGACTTGTGATTCAATTACTTTTATATTTTTTTGACTCAAATGATTTGCAAAAACTTCAACAACACTTGTTGCTGTGTTTGATATTGGATACACTCTGCCCATTTCATCAACATATGTCATAAGTCCAATACTATTAAAAAAATCAATAGTTTTATGACAATCAAATTTTTGCAAATAGTTTTCAATATTAGTGTTATAACTATACTTATTATAATTTACATTTGTTAAATTGCATCTACCATTACCTGTTAGTAAAATCTTTTTCCCTAATTTTTCTTCATTAGAAAAAATTGTAACATTATTGTTACAAAAACTAGCACACATAAGGGCACTTGCCCCACCACCAATAATTGCTATTTCCATAGTCCCATTTTAACATATACACAAAAAAAGTACAAACTAAGTTTGTACTTTTTCGTTTATTTTGGTTTATTGTGAATCGCTTTTACCTTTATCCTGAGCATTTTCTTGTTGTTCTTCTTTTTTATTTAGATTTGAGTTAATGATTGTTTCCATCATTTTTGGATTTTGAGCAACAGAAGAAATAGTTGCAAGTTTATTCATCTTTTTCTTCTTATGTCTTGTCCATAACCAAAGTATCAAAATAATAAGAATAATAATAAGTATAATGCTTGAAATCAAAATAATTGCCAATGTGTAGTTCGCTTCTGACCTTAAGAATCTTGCATTGTCTGTAATATAACCAAACAATCCATTTTGATTTGTTACATCATAATGTTTGTCAAGTTCGAGATTTGAAACAACATTATCAACATAATCAAATGTTCCATCAAAAGGATTTTCCTTTGTACCTATTGGTTGCCAGAATCTTTCTTCAAGATTCATATATGTTTTGAGTACATAATAACCTTGAGCATAAGGAATTGTTGTTTCTGCTGGAATATTGTTGTTAATTAAATATGCCATTGCTGAAAGTTGTCTTTCATTATAAATAACATATGGGTCATTTTCTGTCCCAAATCCAGCAAACATTTCATATACTTCAACCCAAAGTATTTGACGGAATTTTGCTCTAATTACATTTGTTGCATCAGAATCAAAACCATTGTCTTGATGTATAAGTAATTGTCTTACATTATTATCAAGTGGTTTATCATTTAAGGTTAATGAAACAAGTTCATATCTTTTTGATGTTAATAGCACAATATCCAAATAAGAATCATAGTTATAAGTTCTTATTGTTGATATAACTTTTTGTCCATCAAATTCAAACTCACCACCAACCGAGCCATCAATAACAAATTCAACTTTGACTGCTTTTTGCGACATAACCAAAGCAACTTCAATATATCCCCTTACAGCATCTTCTTTTGTAATCTTGTAAGTTCTGTTACTAATTGTTCCTGAATATTCTCCACTCCAGGATTTTTGGAAATATCCATAAGTTACATCTTTTAGTCCAAATATAATTGTATCTCCAACTCTAAAGTTACCTTCAACATCTTGAATCTTTGAATCAATATACAAGGTTGCATTATCAACTTGCTTTAATCTTACATCAACTTCTTTTCCAATGAATTTTGCGAATATTGATGTTGGTTGTTCAATAACAAAACTCATTTGAGAAACAGAGTCTTGAATTCTTGAACCATTTACTGTCCAGAAATAGAATGAATATCCATCATTTGCAACAGCATTGACTGTTACAGATTCTCCATATAATACTTCTTTTGTTGAAGCAGTTGCTTCACCATTGCCATATGAATTTATTGATACTTGCAATGTATAATACAAGTAAACAATTATATTATCTTCTGGCATAATTATACTAAACTGTTCAGTATTGAGCAATGTTCTATCTTTAATACCTTCATCATATGACCAACCATAGTATCTATATCCACTATTGCCAAGTGGAGCATTTATAATAACTTCTGAACCTGGTTCATATTCTATTCCCAACACTTCAAGACTTACTAAATCTTTGAATATAATTTTTCTACCAACTTTGTTTGGTAAAACATCTTCATAGACAATTTTGCTTAATGTTGAAGAAGGAACTAAAACAATATCAACTTTGTAAGTTATTACTTCCCACAATGCATATAATGTACATTCATAATCTATGCCTGGAACTTGTGATACTTCACTATATTCTGAACCAGCAAAGCCTAATGTTCTTATTCTTTTTGTTCCATCATATGTGTAATAGTAAATATTTCCATTATCAAATATATAACTTGCATCTAATGAATCACTCTTAAATCCCCAACCAACAAATCTAAATTTTGCTCTTGTTGGATTCATTGCTGAACCATCAAGTGCTGGTGTGAATATTGAGTTACCCACTTTAATATCACTTGTTACACTTTGTGGACCATCAGTATAGTTGTAATCAAATGTTACACGATAAGTGAATGCTTGTATTTCAACATAAATGTGCATATCTTCTTTAATATTTGTGATATGTCCATTAGAAATTGAACTATTGCTTCCTGGTGAAAGTACAGGAATATCAAAATAAGTGTTTGTAATTAATTTGTATCCATACAAGATATTTAAGAATAAACCAACTTCTCCACCTGTTTTTACAACAAATTCATAAGATTTTTTATTCCCTAAATCTCTGCTACTTAAAACACCATTTGATGTGTTAAAGTTTTCACTTAATGTTGCACCATAAGTATCTCCACTTATTTCAACAATTATTGTATTTTGTCTTGCCTTTAATATAATTTGAATTTCAGTTGATTCAAATATATTTGAAAGTGTAATTATCTTATTAACTTTATCGAACAAGTAATATGGTGTGATTGTTGAAAATTCATAACCATTTTCTTCTATTAAGTTCAAGATAACTTTTTCGCCAGCAATAGTTGAGATTTCATAGTACATCATATTTTCAAGTTGTTCTGTTTTTGATACTCGAGTACTATCATTTTCATTTATACTGAGTTTTCCAAAGTCAGTTTCTTGTGTTATGATTTCATCTTCTGGTAATATTAGTTTAACAGTAATAGTAATTGGTTGTCCTGTGAAGATTGCAACAAATTCCATATCTTCTTTTATGTTTGTTAATTCTAATATTTGTTCTGTTGAATAATCTTGATAAACACCTTCAACAACTCTAACCCATTTTACAAATTCGTAATGTTCATTGCTTTGTGCTTCAACTTTTTGTGCATTATAACCATATCTAATTGTTATTGCAAAGTTTGTTTGTGGAATTCCATCATTGTAAACAACATTACCTTTTTGATAATCATTTACAGAATATTTAATTGTATAGACATTAATTGTATAAATCAAATAAACAGTTATATTATCAAGAATTTCAAAATCTATAGAGTTATCATCATAAGTGTTTACAAGTCCTTCCATACTTGAAAGTACAAATTCACTTGAACCACTCTTTGACCAACAACTAAATGTATAGCCTTCTCTTATATCTAATGTTGGAATAAGTTTTACTTGTGTTTTGTAAATTGCTTCAAATGGAGTATTTGAATTAAGAAGAATATCGCTTTGCCCACTTGTTTGCAATGTAATTAAACTTTCTACATCTAAATCTCTTGTAAATGTTTTATCATTTCTATAAACTGCAACAAATTTTACACTATATTTGTTTGTTATGAATGGAATATTGATTGTCCCACTTTCATAGAAGTTTGTTAATGTTATTGTATAAACATTATTATTTACTCTTACCACAAAGTTTGCTTTTTGTGATGATGCTGTTTCAAATACCCAATTATCAATATTTGTATCAACAGAATATCCATGATTTGCTGTGATAGTAAATGTGAATGAAGTATCAACCAAAGCACTATAAGTGTATGTTTCAACATTTTCAATTACACCACTGATACTAATTGTACCTTTTGTTGAATCTGAAACAATCGTAATATTTACATTCTTTGGTTCAAAGTTTACTAATATTTCAATATCACAAATAAAGTTAGACAACTCTCTTATGTTATCAAGGTCGTTTCCAGATAATGTGTATGCAATGCCATTTGAATCTACAATCCAACCACTTAATTTATAGCCTTCAAGAGCAACTGCTGAAATACTTACAACACTTTCTGTTTTTGCAGTAAATGTAATAACACCCACACCTTCTGTTGAATTCATACCACTATAAATATATCCTTGGTCTTTGTCATTAACTCTTAAAGTTATTGTATTTTCTTTAAAATCATAATTTGCAGTAAGTGTTTCATCTTGCATAAATTCTAATATTTGAATTGTTGCACTTTCATCATCAACCAAATTGTAAGTTGATGTCCAGTTCTTGAAGATGTAACCCATTGTATCAATCGCTGTGATAGTTGCATTGTCTGTTGTTGAAACATCAATGACTAGTCTATCAGCATTTCCTGCAACAAGTGAGTAATTACTTATTAACACATTGTCTTTGTTTCTTATTTCAACTTTAATATCATGATGTTTTGAAATAATAGTCAATGAGTATGTATTTTCCAAATATTGAGCATCTGCAGAAATATCATTCAATTGTCTAAATATCAAATCTGATGTTACTGAATTTGTGTAAGAATCAAATGTCCAACCTTTCTTAATAGGTTCAATAAGTTCTCCAATTTCACTATCAAATGAAATTGCTTTTGAAACTTTTATAACATTACCTTTTTCATCTTGTTCTTCAACTGTCCAAATATCAGTATCAAAATCACTATAAACACCACCATTTGCATTTAATATTAATTTATAATTTCTTGCAGACCAACTAGCATATAGTATTCTTTCTGGGAAGTAATCTTCACCCAAAATTGTATTTATATCGAATGAAATGTTATTTCCATTTGCATCTTGCCAGCCACTTAGATTATAACCATCTCTTGAAAGAGTTGGGATTGTTATACCATAATCACTTAACTTGCTATTGAAATCAACTTCAACCATAGCAGAAGTATAACCACCATCAAATGTCCATTTTTGAGATTTTGTAAATAGACCTTCGTTTGCAAATAAAGTTAATTTTACAGTTTTTGGGTCAAATTTTGCATAGATTACATTATCTTTTGCAAGAACTGTATAGCCTTCTGTTATAAATTTATCATTAACTGAAGCATTTATATCATCACTGAATCCTGCAAATACATAACCTGTTTTTGGAGTTGCTATATCGTTTAAATCTACAACACTATAATAATTATATTTGCCTTCAATAGATTTTGATGTTCCACCTTGAAGTGATACATCATCACTATAAACTCCATTAACTTTTGTTACATTAACAATAGTTACATTAAATGATTTGATTTCCCATTTTGCATAAACAGATTTTTGTTCTTCATCAATAGACCAAATTGAACTATTAATTACTGTGTTCAAATCAATTTGATTTGTATAATTTTCATCTAAATACCAGCCAACAAATGTATAACCTTCATGTTTTGGTTGTGGCATAAATGTTTGAGTATCACCAATTTTTGTATCATAGATTAAATCAAAACTTGAAATTTCATTTTCTTCAATAAGTTCATAATTAATCATTCCGTCTTTTTCAAGATAGTATACAAAATTAAGTTTAACAATTTTATTTGTTATGCTACCTTTTACATTTCCTGCAAAGTAGTTTTCACCATCTTCACCAGATAATATAAACATAACAATTTTGTCAATGCCAACAGTTGCATCTTCGTTTAATTCACTATTGTAAAATTTTGCACTGACTTCAACAATATCGCCATCAATTAGTCCACTTTCAATTACAAAATCACCCAAAACAACATTATTTCCATCAAATACTTTTATAAAGTTATTTGAATTGCTAATTGTTAATTCTTTTTTGGTTATTGTAAATTGTACGCTATCATCAAATGAAAGATTAAAGTTATTTGATGTGATATTTGATTTTATTGGATAATTGCCAACAACAAACTTTGTTTTTCCTGACAAATATTCAATAAACAAATTACCTTCAATTTCACTACTTAAAGTTCCTTCAAATGATGTTGTTTCCAAATCTTGAATATCAAATAAGAGTTCAAAATCTGTTGTTCCATAAACTATTTCTTGGTCTTGTTTTGGAACAATTCTCACATTTCTCTTTGTTATTTTACCAGATAATGTATTTGTTACATTAAAGTTAGAAATGCTTTCACCAGCATAGTTTACAAGTATATTTACATTTTCACTAACTTTTGAATCTTCATAAATACCATAAGCACTTAAATGATAAATATTTTCATCAAGTTCCATATTTGAACTATCTAAAATGGTTATTAATCCATAGAATTTTGTTGAATTATCATATGGCTTATCAAGGTCTTCACCTTTAAGAATAATATCTTTTTTGTTAATTACATATTCAACTTCACTTGTTAAGTTAAATTGTTCAAAGTTCAAACTAGAAAGAGTCCAAGCACTTACTTTGTATGAACCAACATTAACACCTTCTTCAAATGTAATAAGTCCGCTTAAAGTTTCGCCATTTGCATCATAGTCTAGTAAAGTAATATCAATCGAACCAATATTTTTTGTATCATATTGTTTTTGCAACAAATTGATATTCTTTTCTGTTGCAAGAATTATAACAGTTGTATTTGATGCTTTTTTAATTCTAAATAAGTCTTTTCCGTTTTCAAGAGTAACATTATAGTTTTTGTTATCCCAGTTTACTAATTGAATGTCATAAACTCCAACATCTTCACCTTGAGTTCTTGTGAAATACAAATTGATTGTTTCATTAAAATCAGTTTTTGTTGTAAATATAAGTTCAGGGTCAACATCGCCAAAGTTTTTATAGAATTTATCTGCTGGAATTACTCCATTGCTTACCATAAAATCATAGGCATTGATTTCAAATGTAAAAGTATTTTTTGTGCTAAATTCATAGAAACTTGAATTTAGTTGCACTGTAAATGTATATTGCCCAACATCTTTTGGTGCATTTTCACTATTATATTCTAATGATTTATAGTTATATGTAAATGTTGGTAATGTGTCAGTATTATTCTCATCTTCAAATTTTATTATAGGATTTATTAGTACTATACTATTATTATATATATATATATTAGATATACCACTAAAATCTATTGTAATTTTTGATTTATTAATACTAATTATTCCATCTAATTTAAACAAGTAATTTGATGTTTGATTAATGCTATCACTATCAATTACTGTAAGTCCTGACAAATCAACTTGAGTTAAATCAATAACTCCCAATGTATCTTGTTTTTTGAATTTTACAATTCCTTCCAATGTTTGTCCACTTACAATAGTTCCAATCATTGTGAAATCTTCTTGTTTGTATGGAATTGCATATTCTCCATCTGCTTTGTATACCAATTCTTTGTTTACATTAAGTGTGATTACTCTTTGAGTTATTTTACCCTTACTTGTAATACTGATTTGGTAATTCATTGCAGGAAGTGTATCTGCATTTTTAATTGCGAATATTATTGTGTAATCTTCTTGACTTGCATTTCTCACTGCAATGTTATCGTTATCAACATATGTTCCCACAATTTCAATATTATCACCAGCAAACACTTGTGATGATGTTAAAATTGTATCATTATTACCATTTACAACATTGCTTGTTGCATCGTATTCTTTTTCACTTAAATAATCAATATCTGTAATTTCAAATGGTATAATTTCAAATTCATATTCATCACCATCTGTTAATGTACAGTTATTTATTGTAACTTTAATATGATAAGTTCCAACATTTATCGCACTTGTTTCTACCAAACTTATTGTTCCAAGAGTATTATCTTGTGCTGTTATTGTTTGTAATTGTTTATTAGCATCAAAGAATGTGAATGTTAAACTGTTTAATGCTTCACTCTTTGAGTAAACAATTTGTGTTTCATTTAAGTATGCATTATCTTTTGTTATTTCAAATGGAATAATTTCCACTGCACCAATTTTTGTTAATACATTATAGTTTTTATCTATAATGTTTTCACCTTTGGCAATGATTTCCAAATTATCAAAGATTACATAACCATTTTCGTTATAGTTAGGGTCTTGAGTGTAAATACCAACTCCAAGTCCTACTTGTGATAATCTATATTCACCTTTCAATTCTTGACCAGCAATTAATCCTGAAACAAATTCTGGTTCAAAATTAGATTTATGGTCGCTTGTTGGGTTATATACTTTTTGTATTGGATTTTCTCCAAGACTGAAAATAATATTTCTCTTTGAAACAGTGAATTGAATTTTGTTATCAGTATAACCAGTAACAACAAATACAAAATTATTTGTGTTTGAAGAAATTGTTGCTTCATAACTTCCAGCATCAATAACTTCTTTGTCATATGAAACCAAAATTGAAGTTTTTGCTATTTCTTGCAAATCTTCTTCCAAACTTTCAAAAACTAAAAACTCATTAATTGTTTGAACTTGACCATTGTATGTTAATCTTATTCTATTAACAGTAACATCAACATTTTTACTATTTATTGTAACATTACCATTAAATATAAATTCATAGTTTTCTGTAAAGTCTTCTATTCCATTTTGAACTTTTAATTCTGATATATCAATGTTTGTTGAATTAAGTTCATATGTTCCAGCATTTTCATTGTTGATTTTTATTCTTCCTACAAGTGATTGTCCAACAATTATTGAGCCACTAACGATTTCAAGATTATCAAAATCAACATATTGAATTTCATTATTAAATGTTAATGTATATCCATCTTGAATTTGTAAAATAATCTTTCTTGCAACAATTTCACCTTTCAAACTTAATGAATCTATTGTATAGTTACTACTGTCTTGTCCAGAGATAGTAAATTTAATGATATAATCTTTACCAACTGTTTGAACAATTTCTCCCTGTTCGTTATAGTATGTTCCAACAATTACAACATCATCTTTTATACCATTCTTATAACAAATGTCTTGTGATGTTAAGTTTCCTAAAACATCGCTTGAATTATCGTATTCTTTTGATATATTACAATCAACAACAGATATTTCTTTTTGTTTTACATTAAATTCAAATATTGTATCAATAGGACTAAAACCTTCAATAGATATTTTTAATCTTACGCTATAACTACCAGCATTAATAATTTTGTCAGTTGATGTTCCGTTATAAGTAAGTTCACTTATTACAGTTTCACCATTATATGAATTATTGTTAATATCAAATCTATTTTCAATTCCACTGATTAGGAATATTACATAAAATTCTCCACTAGCGAATTTATCTGTGCCATCATATATAAGTGTTTCCAAAGCATCAGTATCAAATTCTTCACTTGTGTTTGATATAATGATTGTACAGGTTAAACCTTCAATACTGTAGTTTGCTGTAACATCAACATCTGCTTCATTTATTGCTAATGATTTAATATAAATTTCACTTGATGTATCAAATATCAAATCTCCTGAAAGTCCATTAACTTGATATGTTTTTGCAATGCTATCATTCGTTGAAAGTGTTGCAATCAATTTATGAATTGAAAGCAAGCCTTCAGTTTTTTCAAGTGTTGGGTCAAGAATATCTTTTGCTTCAACTTGGTATGTTGCGTTAATTCCATACTTATATCTTTTGTTTATTGTATCACTAACATTAATTGCAATTTTTCTCTTTGCAATATTAAGTGTATTAACAAAAGTTAATTCTTTTTGTGGAATAACTTGACCATTATCAAATCTTACAAATCTATAATTGCTATCATCACTTAATATTATTTTAATAATGTATTCGCCAGCATTTATTGGGTCAACACTAATATTATTTTGCAAATACTCAACATTGTATTCAAAATCATCTACAAGTTCACCACTTTCATTATAAATTGAATGTTCAAATGTTGGTGTTTGCATTTTTGCATTATAAACAAATTGCAAGTTTTTAACATTAACAGATACCAAAGCATGTTTAATTTCAACTGTTCCTGCAAAACTTAATGAATAGTTGCTTACATTTACGCTTTCCCCATAAGCATCTGTAATTTTTAAGTTTGATATATCTATATCACTTACATCAAGACTTGCTATATCATATTCGCCAACATTTTTGATATTTAATCTAATTGTTCCACTGATAATTTCTCTATTAACAAGTTCACTTGGTGCAAAGTTTGATATATTAATTTCAACATTATTACCATTATAGAAAACAGAATATTTGCTTGTTCTTAATGTTAAAACTTTATCTAATGGAGTTATATCTCCATAACCAGTTGTCGTTAAAAGATTATATGAATTTTGCATAAGAGATGATGCACTTTGGAGTACAAATTTAACCTTTTTCTTTTCTCCTATGTTTTTATCTTCATATGTTGCAACGATATAAACGCTATAAATATCTTCTTCACAAATATTTACATCATCTTTAAACTTATAGTCATCTTGTTCAACAATGTTTGTACCATCATAAACTTTTGAAATATCAAGTAATTCCAAATCAACATCTTTTTTGGATATTGTATAAACAAATGGTTTATTGTTTGAAATTTTATAGTTATAAAGTTCAATTTCAAGAGAATATTCACCTGCATATTTAATATTTTCTTCACCTTGAATTAAAACTTCATCTCTCTTTATTGATTTGTATGTAAAGTTTTCTTTGTTACCATTAACGCTAAATGTCAAAGTGTGAGATTTTGCATTGTAAACTGCACCATTACTTGAAATCGAGATTTGACTTCTATCTATGCTTGCTTGTTTTATAACAATTTGTGCTTCAACATTAATAATAATATTATAGTTATGAGTGTAATCTTCATCACCTTTATAAATTATTATTTCTGCTGGGTCAACAAATTCATTTTGATCAATATAGTAAGTTCCACAATCTTTGCCTGTTGTAACAAAATTCCAAGAAATACTATCTCCAATACCCAAAGTATTGTTGTCTATTTCTTTTGATAAAATATAAATATCATTTTTTACTTTGTCTGCTTTGTATACAGCATTTTCACCAGTGTATTCAAATTCAATCCTGAATTTTATTGACAAATCTTTTTGTGTTATTGCGTAATTAAATTTTGTTTGAGTTGATATAATTCTATAATTAACTTCATCTTCGCTAGATAACTTAAATTCAATTTGATAATTACCTACTTGCAAAGGTTGATAATTAATTTGATTATATGTTTCACCATTTTTAATGTAATAAACTTTCACAAGTTCAGTTGGCAAGCTTGCATTTCTTAAATTATCACTTCTTGATAAATCATATGCTATTTCAATTACTTCACCACTATATGTGTATGGAGTTCTTGGACTGCATGCAAGTATAAGGTCTGCTTTTGTGATTTCAATATCATAAACAAATGATTGTATTTCATAATTTGTGCTAAATATCACACCACCAAAAGTCAAGTCGCTTGTTATTATATCAAGTGAACTGTTTTGGTTATTATATTTTGCGACATCTTTTGCAATAAATACAACACTTCCACCAACATTTTCACCTTGAACAAGTCCTGTTGCTTGTATATCTTTTGCATCAATTTCAAATCTGTTTGTTCCATCATATTGTTTCGAAACATCAGTAATAGTTAAATTTACTAACGCTTTATTTATTTTTCCATATATTGCACCATTTGGGAAAGCTAATACATAGTTAGAGTTAATCTCGTTATTTTCATCCAAAGAAATATCAATAGCAACATTATCTCCTGCATTAACTGTTCTGTAATTATAAACAAAGATTGGTTCAAATCCACTAACTATTGTTTCAATATTAAATTCTTCAATACCTATTGTTACAACATCTGTTGCATCATAAACTTTTTCAATTTTGCCTTTTGAAGAATCATAAGTAACATTCAAAACTCTTTGAGAAATTATTAATGTTGTTTGTATAACTTCTTGAACATCATAACCACTATTTTCTTTGAATATTGCAGTAACTATATATTCACCAACTGTTATTGGCAATGATGTCAAAGTTACACTATTCTTTTCATATTTATAACTTTCGATTGCATCTTTAAATTCATCTGAAAGTACAAGTGTATGAGTTTTTCCATCGAATACAACATTTTTATCTCCAACCCATTCAACATCACTGTTGAGCAAAGTTTTATAATTTATTGTAAGTGTTCCTGATATTGTAAAATTAAAGTTAGACAACAAATCATTTTCAATTTCAATTAACAAATTATTGTTGTTTTGATTATATATACCAACATCACCACATTCAACCAATGTTTCATTAACCAATTTTGCAGTTTTAATTGTATAACTAAAACTAATAATTCCATCATTAAAATTGCCTGTTGCTGTTAATGGTGTTTTATCATAAACTTTTGAGTTGTCATCAAATGAAATTGAAATTTCTTTTGGAATAATCTTGCTTTGGTCATTAACTTTTGTTAAATCAATACTATAGTTATCGTTATAAATGTTGTCAACTGTCAAATCTCCATCTTTTACTATGTAAGCAAGAGTTGATTTATTTAAAAGCGAACCTGCATTTCTGCTATAATAACTACCTGTTATATAAATCTTTTCAGACAATGCACCTTGAAGTATCATTGTTGAAATATCAGCAGACTTATCGTATTGTTTTGAAATATCAATATTTACTGTAAGCAATTCAAATGGAGTGATTGTAACATTAACTTCTCTTGTTAATGTTTTTGAAACGCCACTGTTTGTTGCTGTGATTGTTAATGTATAAATACCACTATTCTTAACATTTTTAACTCTTAATGTTGAATTTGCAAACTCTCCACTTACTTGCGCTGTATTTACCCACTTGTAAGTATATTCAATAGCTTTTGCATTTGAATTTGCAATCGTAAATGAATATTGATGTCTTAATCCATCATAAATGAAATTGTCTTTAATGTTATCATTATCAACTTCAATATCTTGTAATTGCCATACTGCTGTTAATTTTGTATATTTTTTGTCCCATATTGTTAAATATGTAATATTTGATGTTCCATTTGTCCAAGCAACAAAATCAAATCCTTCTCTTGTTGGAATTGGGAATTTTGCATTATAGTTATCAATACTATATCTAATAGATTTTGCATACGCAAATTTTGTTGATGTAACTTTGTTTTCAATGGTTTCTCCATCAGCCAAGTTATAATCATATTCAACACTTGATAAAGTTGTAATATAACAGTTAATAATAATTTGTTTAACCAAACTATTCTCAATTACATATGTAATATTTGAATTATCTCCAAATGTATTTTCAACAATTTTGCCATCATTTTGGACTTGCCAATTTTCTATCCAATAAATATACCCATAATCTTTTGATTGTTCATTAATCATTAATTTTAAATTAATGCTTGGGTTTCTTAAAAGATAATCTCGTTTTTCAATAATTGTTATATTTGATGAGTTATTATTACTTATATTAAATATATGGTCTTTATCACTATCAGAACTTATGATAGAATTTGCAACAATATATGCCAAACTGCTATCAACTTGTTCATTGTTTCTATTATCATTTGATAAAACTTTAATGCTAATTGTAACACTATTTTCATCAGAATCTTTGATAAAGAAACTGTCATCTACTGTTCCTATAAAATTGTTACTATTTCCAGATTTCAATACAAACGACAATAGAATATCATTCCCATTTTGATTATTGTAAGAATATTCTCCAATAATATTTTGTGATGTCTTTATTTCAAAATCTATTGCAAATCCATATCTTTGCATAAAACTTGAATCATCACTTGCAAGATTATAGTATTCTTTGATATTTATTTGTAAATTATCTTCACCATTTTTTACTACATAATTATTTGCTTGATTTTTGAGAACAAAGTTAAGTTCATATGGAGTAATAGTTCCTGTTATATCTGTTGGATAAGTATAGTTTCTTACATCAGTTGTTGAACCTGTTGCACTTAATGTTATTGTCATAGATATATTTGTTCCAACATTAACATTATCATAAGTTGCAATAACTGTGATATTATCTCCACTATACACACCATCATAACCAACTGAACTATCTGTTTTGTTTGTATTATCAAACACTTTAACTAATTCTTGTGTAATTAAATCGTTTTGTGTAAACCAAATTTCTTTTGGTGTTATTGTTATTAAAAATTCATCTGTATCTTTTTCAATTTGACTTTCTGTAAATGCGTAGTTATTTTTTGCATTAACTTTTACTCGGCACACATATTTGCCACTATCAACAACATTTTTAATATTATCAAGAATTAAATCTGTTTTTCCTGTAAGTGCCTTTCCGTCTTTATACCATGCATATGAATATGTTAGTACATTTGTGTTTTGCTTATTATTAAAGTTAAGAGTAATACTTCTTGCTTGTGCATCATATGTCCAGTTTGACATACTTCCAACAATGCTTGGAGTTACAAAATCAACAACTTTGTAATAAGCAGTAAATATCATATCTCCACTTATTTCAGTACTCTTTATAATATATTTTCTGCTTTCATCGGTACTGTTTGGGTCATAAATTTTGTTTGTATCATCATTGAATATAAAGTATGCAAATTCATATGTTGCATAGTTAGTTTCCCAAGTTGGTGCAAAAGTTGACAAACTAAACAAATCACTTTTGTAATCACTTGTTCCAAACATAACTTGTGCTGTGTATTCTTTTTGTCCAGAAACGAAATTACCTTCGTTATTAATTCCACCAGCTCTAAATTTGATATTTGAAATTATATTTGCTTCATAAACTGCAATAAAATCTACAGTCTTTGATTGTATATCAAATTTTTTGCAAGCACTTTGAACAACTTTTCCATTTTGTATTGAAACATAAAGTTGTCCATCTTTTTCTTTATTTATTTTGCCATCACTATCTTTATATTTATATTTCCAACCAACAAGTGTATATCCTAATTTTGATGGTTGTGCAATTTTTGAATAATCTAATGTTGCATATGAAATATTTGCTGTTCCAAATACTTTGTCAACATCACTATATAATGTCAATACGACTGTTGTAGGAGTTGCTTTGATAACAAATATAACTGTGTCATTATCATCATCAATATCATATTTTTCATCAATTTTGAAATCGGCATTACTTAATATAACCGACTTGCTTTGCCAGCATACAAAATCATACATTCCGTTTATTTGTGCTGTTGGTAATATACTGCTAGATACCTTTGTGTTAAATTCTATTTGAATTGGAGCAGTATTTGAAAGAGATACTTCAAGATTTTCGTTTGTTGCATTATCTTTTAAATCAGTTTTGAAAACTGCAGTAAGTTTTTTTGCTTCATAAACTTTGACAATATATAATATTGAATTTTCAATATTAATTTTTATTCCAGAACTATCTTTATTTAGTGCATAAACCAAATTTGCGTTTGTATGCAATAAATTCCTTGTAAAAATATCACCACTAATTTGTCCACTTGGACTTTTTTGAACAATATAATAACCAATAAACTTATAGCCAGTAATGTTATTAGCAGTTACACTTCCTTCACTTCCTGCACTCATTTGTTTTTCATCAAGTTGAGTATATGAAGTAATTATGTTTGACCCATTTTGTATTAACGCTTCACCTGTTCTTACGGTTATTGTTTTATAAATAAATCTTATGGTTAGAATATATGAAGAATTTTCTTTTAAGACATCTCCTTAACCCATTCATTCAAGTCATGGTGCATATGTTCAA
>CAMEUD010000013.1 GCA_945937975.1 uncultured Clostridia bacterium | reverse complement strand
ATATACCCCAAAACTATTAATAATATTATAGTACCTAATTCCATACTATATATATTATATCATATTATATAAAATATATATATTTTTTTATGCCATATAATCAATAATTCCACATAAAATTGAATAGCAAACATTATTTTTATAGTCATTTGAAAGAAGCAATTTTTCCTCTTCCTTATTAGATAAAAATCCACATTCAACAATAACACTAGTATACGGAGTGCAATTAACTATGTAATAATCTCCACTTTGTGCTGTTTTGCGTGGTTTTACAAGTTTATCTTGGAACTGTTTTTGAATTGAATTTGCAAGATTTATTGAATGTTCATTCTCTTTGTTATAAAACACTTGTGCACCACGAGAAGATTTACCTTGTGTACTATTCATATGTATTGAAATTACAATATCTGGTTTTGCTTTTTCTATAATCTGTTTACGCTTTTTCATATCATCTTTCTTTTTGTTTACAGCAAATGGACTATATAATCCAGAGTCATTTGTTCTGGTCATTACAACTTTAAATCCAAATTCACTACACATATTTTTAAGAGTTTTTGAATATTCCAAATTTATATCTTTTTCAATAGTTCCACTATATCCAATACTACCACCATCAATTCCACCATGCCCTGCATCAATAACTATTGTATTTATATATGTTTCACCATTTACAGTATTTACAATAAAAAATACTCCTATGCTACTTATAACAAACAATAAAACCAACAATGCTATGAATAAATGCTTCTTTTTTATAATTAAACAACTTAATTTACCAAATTTTTTCATATAATATGTATACTAATTAACTTATTATAATATGTTAAAAAACAAGGCAAATCTAAAATTGATTTACCTTGTTTTTAATTTATTCAGTTGTTACTACACTGCTGTATTTTCTTTCCATAGGTTGTCAAATTCAGTTTCCCATACCAAACTTGGGAAGTTACTTTCATTTGCAACATAGTAAGCATCTCCACCTTTATTCAAATCTGTTCCACTTGGCTTATTTGAATATTCTTGAATACTAAATTGTGTGCTTCCACCAATTGGAGAATATGTTTCTCTTTGGTTGCAATAACAATATGTATCTGATGAACTTTGTACATTTGCAATATATGCAAACATATAAATTGAACCAATTTGAACATTTTGACTGCTTTGTGCTGTTATCTTGTTGTATACATATGACCTTGAAATCTTGTCATTTGCTGAATATCCAACAAGACCTGCAATATAAACTTTGTCATTTGATGTGTTTGATGCATAACGATATACAGTTGTATTTGTGTAAGTGTATGAATAACTAATTGTTCCAGAAGTTGCGTTGTTACCAACAATTCCACCAAAGTATACAATGGCTGTATCAGAAACTTTTGGCATTGTGATTTTTGAACTTGTATTCTTAAGAACGCATCTTTCAACAACACCTTCGTTGGTTGCAACAATTCCACCAACTGTGGCATTTATTGAACAAATTTCAATATTTCCATAGTTTGCACATCTTGAAACTGTGCCAGTGTTTTTGTTTGCAATTCCTGCATAACCCATTCTTGTTGATTTTGATTGTGAAGACAATGTAACACTATAATAATTTACAACATTTGTTATCGAACCTTTATTTTCGTTACATACTCCAAACCAGAACACATCTTGGTCTTGAATTGAAATGCTTGATGTCATAGTTCCAATAATCAAATTGCTTATTGTACCAGAGTTTGTTGTACAAATCATTGATATTGTTCCTGCAACAGTAAGTTTTCCAGTGTAATTTGCAATTACCTTTAAGTTCATAACTTTACCTGTTGAGCTTATTTCTGAGAATAACGAAATATTTTTTCTAACAAGTAATCTCATTTGGTCTAATTCACAATTCCATGTTAATTGCTTATAGTTACCATCATAAACCCCTTTAAATATTACGCTTTCTTCATTTTTGTTCTTAACCATACCAAATGGAGTTACATTGCTAATATCACAAGTTTGTTTAAAGTTAAAGTAATTATCTTGTCCAGAAAGTGTAACTTTTGTTTCAACACCATTTTGAGTTAAGATATATGAGTTTTGGTAAGATGGTTTATCTAATCTATATCTAATATTTGCAAATTGTGTTTCATTTGTAATTAAATATGGATTATCTGTTGTTCCAAGTGAGCCATAGACATTTGCATTTACTTCACCTATTTCAAATAGATTAATCAATGTTCTTGTATCACTATTATTATAATATGTGTAACTTGATGTCAAACTGCCTTCATCACCACTTGTTCTAACAACAACAGCAACAGAAACTTTGTGGTAACCAAGTTCAACTGGTATATATGTGTTTGTTGTGTTATCTTTTGTGATAAATGTGTATGTTCTAACAACTATTGGATTCCCATCACTATCTAATATTAATTCGCCATCTTCATTCATTGCAAGAACTTCATCTCTAATCTTGAAGCTATGGTCGTTTGATGTACCTTCTGTTGACCAGTAGTAATACATCTTTTCTTCATCATAGAATACTTCTGCAACTGATTTTGGTTTCTTAATATCTCTTATTTCACTAAGTGCTGATGGTACATAACTTAATGTGCCTAATGGCAATACTTGGATTTGATAGTATAATGTAAATTCACTTGTAATATCAAACTCAAATCTATTTGTATCAATCTTTGTATCTTGAACAATTATTTCTTGTTTTTCTGAAGTAACTCCATCATGTTCACTCCAATATACAATTCTATATTTAACTTGCATTGATTCGCTAAGGTTTGTTGTTCCACTTGAAACAACATATTTTCCCCAGTTAATGTATAGAGAATCACTATCTCCACTCTTTGAAAGTAAAATATCTGATTCTTTTACTCCATTAAGTTGGTATACAATTTCGCTATCATATGCGTTTACATTTATGAATGTTATATAGTTAGAACTAATAAAGTCTTCAACATCTTTTTTAGGAATAACTCTTACTTTAAGTGTAAATGTTTCTTCCAATGTTAAACTGTCAACGATATTTCCAAAGAATCTTGGGTCAGAGCATACAAATGTTTTTACTGCACCTGTTGTTGAAGTGAATACCAATTCATAATCATAGTTCACTTCTTCAAGTTCTCCTGAATATTCCCAACTAAACTCGCCATCATTGATTATAACATTGTCAAGAACAACACCTTGTGTTCCATTTTGTCCTTGAACTTTGCTATATTTTTCAAACACATACTCTTGTTCAATTAGACCCATTAAATAGTATGCTGTTGAACCATTGTATGAGTAAATTCTTTCTTGCTTATTGTTTTCATAATATGCTTGAATTGTTACTTGATATCTTCCACTATCCAAATCACTGCAATCATATGCATATTTTGATAAGTTATCTATATCTTTGAAACTTGAACCTGTTACGATATATTCACTATCACTTATATTACCATCTTTATCAACTTTATTGAAGATAAGTTTGTATGATGTAACATTAAGTCCATTATTGTTTACAATTTCCCAAGTAAGTTTTCCGTCTTTTGCTAATATATTTTCAAGTGATGTAAGAACTGTTCCGTAGATTCCTTCAGTTTCGTTTGAATTTACATAAGCGATTGTATCTTCGTTCATTTCAGTTTTTAAATCACCAATAGCTTTAAATCTATATAATATATTTTCATCTGCAAAAGTTGTTTCATAATTTATGTTACTATTTTCATCTGCAATATTTGAAATTTTTACATTTTCTTGTTTTTTATTGTTTATATATGTATTTATTTCATAAGAACTTGCATTTTCAATTTGTTTCCAACTAAATATTCCACAATCTACTTTTGATTCTGGGTCATATAGTTTCACAACTTTTCCAACGCTTGAATCTTTACCTGTTAGTGTTGCTTGTGTTGTTGATGCAATTCTAAGTCCTATTGCTTGAATATTAACATCATATTCAACGCCACTCTCAAGTTCACTGCAATCCCAGAACGCTTTTGTGAGTGTTAATTGTTTTGACACTTGTTCTGTTGATTTTTTATATGTAACTAAATATTCTGTTGCGCTTTCTTGTGAGTTCCAATACATTTCACCACTGCTTACATATGCTGTGGTTTTGTTTAGAACTTTCATTTCAATAACATTTGAAAGTTTACCATTTATTACTTTTGAATTATCGCCTGAAACAAACACATAAATTCTTGTGTAATCACTTGTAAGCTCACCATTTTGAATGTATGATGACAAATCAAATTTAAGGTCTGTTGTTTGTCCAAGTACTTTACGCCTTACAATATCTTTTCCTTCTTCATTCTTTGTTTTGCCTTCAACAATAACTTTATATGTTGGATTATTGATGCCATATTTTGAAGGAATTGTAATTTTATCCCAAGTAAGTTTAAAACTATTATTTTCATAAATCATTTTAATTCTTGGAGCATATGGAACATAAATTTCTTGAGCTGAACCAAAGTTTGATGTTATATAACTTACATTATCGCCAGATTGTTTTAAATATAAGTTATATGTTCCACTTGGTAAATCTTTACCAACTTCATAATATCCATTTTCAACAGTTGGCCAACCAAGATATTGAAAATCATCAAGATTAATATCTGCACCAACAGTACCTGCAAGAGATTTCACTTGATCTCTAACTTCTTGTGATATATTAATAAAGTCTACCAAATCATGAGTATAAGCGTAAGTCGCACCACTTGCCATATCGCTAAATCTTAATGTAACTTTGTCGCTATATAACGATTGTACTGATATTGTGGCTTGTCTTCTTATTCTGTTACCCTTTGAAAGGCTTAACAATTCGCTTAATGAGAATTTATTTTTTATATTCCAAACGAATGCACCATTTTCTACTTCAAGGCTTTCAGGTGCTTCAAGTTTTGAAACATTTTGCACTACTTCTGTTGTTTCTCCAGAATCATCTTTTTTCTCTATTGTATATTCAGCGATATTCCCACACATAAACATTGAGTCTGAAGAAATTGCTCTCATCTCCAATTTGTGGTCTTTGTAATCACTCCAATTTTCGAGTTCTGTTTCTGTTCCATCAAGTGGAGTTTCAGAATATATATTTCCGTCAAGATAAATCAAATATCCTGTTGCCATTACGACTGTTTTCCATGTTATCTTTCCACCATTAACTTTTATATCAACAGTGCCAAGTTTGTAAACTTGTAATGACTTACTATATTTTGAATTAAGATGATAACAACCATCACTATCAGCAGTAGAATTACCCCTTACTGCCATTTTAAAATTATACATTCCTTCTTTTAATGTATCTTTGTTTGGAAGGAATATTTCATCATTAGAATATGAAATTACATTACCATAGTTCAAGATATATCCGTTTTGAGCATTTGTATCTTTATCCCAAGTAATTTCGTTTATTGTGTAATCATATTTTAATGGATTTTGTGATAGTGTTTTAAAGTTCACTGCTAAAGAATCTTTTGAATTATTTGCCATAATCTTCATCTTTAAAGTGCTTGTTAAATCAGAATAAATTATATCTTTTGCTGAACTTTTTGCTCTTATGCTTACATTGTATGCTTTGTTTTCCAACAACTCGTTATACATACTATCTGAATATGTTACAACATAATCTGTTTGTTCTGTTGGAACAAAAGATAATTCATATTCATTTCCGTCAACAACTGATACATAACTTAAATTATTTTCTGGTGCTTTGAAAGTTATATATCCTTCAATTACCTTATAATTTGTTGGAATAGACAATTTCTTACAATCATAATCTTTTTCAATAGTAGTTGTTTCTTTTGTTTCTTCATCTACTTGTTCTGCCAAGATATATGTTGAATCAAGAATAATATTTTCGGTTTTTAATGTGCTACCAACATTTCCCAGTGCTTTAATATTAACTTTAAGTAGTCCAACCTTTCCTGCAAGTTCGCTTGATAATGTGTGAACATTATTATTAACAAAACCTGTAAGTATTGTTGTTTCTTTTGAGTCTTTTACTCTTAACACATAGTCGCTTGCATCATCAATTTGATTCCATACAAGTTTACCATTATTTGTTTCAAGTTTTTTGTTTTGTGCTAACTTTTTGCCAGAAATAACAATGCTTGAACTGTTAATATAACTTGTTCCATTTTCATTTATCATTCCTTGCTTATATATGCTTATCGTAAAGTTTTCTGGTAATTTTTGTAATAAATCTATATCAAGTAATTTTTCAAATTTATCAGTTCCCAAAACAAAATCATTAATTACATCATCTAAATCTTTTATTTTTAAGATATATTTATTTGCATTATTATCAATATTGCCTTGAATATAAATTGAAGAATCTATTCCATTTGTTTTTCTTATAAAACCAAAGTTTTGAACATCACTTAATTTTGTAACTTCTTTTCTTGTTGAATTTGAAAGAACATAATTTTCCAAATTAACTCTTCTTACAGATTTAATTACAAATGTTTGTTCAATACTTGTATCAACCAATGTACTTGAATCTACATAAGCAAAATCTTCAAAATAGTATTCTTTTCCATATTTTAATTCTAATTCTTTTACAACTCTGCCTTGCTTTGTTGAAATTGTTATTAAGTAAACACTATCGCTATCAATTTCTTCGGCATTTTCTCCACCAGCAATAAGTTTGTCCACGAATATTCTTACATTTGCTTCTTTTGCTTTTGTGAATACATATTCAGTTGAGAATGGGCTTGAAAGTGTTTGATATTCATCAATTCCTTGCCCACCCACTGCAATAACTTTAATTGAAACATCACCAAAGAATGTGTTTCCATATAAAAGTTCTTGCATATCATAGGTTGTTGTTGAAATATTATCAATTTTACCTTTAAAGTCATCTCCATGATAATATTCTATATAATATGATTTTGCATTTTCAATGCCTGTAAATGATATTATTCCATCTTGACTGATTGTGATATTAATTGGTGATTTTAATCTTGTAACAATGTTAGATTTTGCATAATTTGAGTCAATATAATTATTTTGTCCAACGACTTTGATTTGTACATAATACTTTCCATCTTCTTTTGCATCATCAATATAGATGAATTTTCCTTGACTTGTTATATTATCTCTAATCAATGTATCGTTTTTATACAAACTAATTATATATTGTTTAACTTGAGCATTTGAATCATCATAATCCCAAGAAATTTTTAGTCTTTCTTGTTTTACTGCATCATCTGTTGATGAAATCACAATATTACTTACTATTTCAAGTTTTATAAATTCAACACTATTTGAGTAATTTGAAGATAATTTATATTCTTCTCCATTTGCCAATGCAACAAATTGGTCAATATCAACTTTAACACATACACTAATTGTGTTGCTATTTAGTTTTGTAATAATATCTTGTATTTTTGTATCGTTTGTTGAAATTGTATTATTTAATATTCCCAAATATTCAACCAAATCACCTGCAGTGAATTTTAACATATATTTATTATCTTCAACTTTTGCCCATGTAATTTGATTGTCATTAACTATTGGTGCATCTAATGTACTTACTCTTGAGAAATTAAATACTCTTTCTTTACTATCAAGATAATAATATTCACCACTTGTGTATCTTGCTGCAATCAATTTTACAGAAACAGCAAATCTTCCTGTTTGATTATTAAGATTTGTTATCTCTTGTCCATTTGACATAATTTCAATTTTGTCAAGTTGCATTACTTTGTGGAGTTTTGAATCATCTCCAACAACATATTCAGCTTTTGTGTAATCCGTTTGAACACTTATTTCTTCGTTTTCATCAATAGAAATTTGTTCAACATTTTTTAGTCTTTCAACATAAGCATCAACAAATTCAGAAGAAATATAGCCTTGTTTTGTAATTTTTAATCTTAATGTATATTTACCTTCTTCTTGAACTTTATCTGTGATAATAAATTCTGGGTTTGTACCTGTGTATAGCACAACAAAATCTTCATCTGTGTCTGCTTTGAATTTTAATTCGTAAGTTGCACCTTCAATTTCACTTGCTTCCCAAGTAACTTTAACAACGCCTTCGTTTTCACTTACTACCATTGTTTTATCACTTTTAAGTTTGTGAATAAGTGCTTGCTCGCTTGTGAGTGATGAGAATTTAAAATCTCTTGTTCCACTCAAATCCAAATTTCCACCTTGGTATTCATATTGTATGTTTGCATAAAAATCTTTTGTTTTGTCTATTCCACTCAAATTTTCATCAGTCAAAACATCAATACTCTCAATCGCTTTTGAAACAGATGCAATTTTGATTATATCTCCTTGAGTGAATGTCAACTTGTAGATAAAGTTTGAATAATTTATTGTATCCCAAGAAAGTATCGCATCATCAAGAATTGGTTTTTGTGGAGTTTGTAATCTTGAAATATTAAATGTTTCAAAATCACTATCAAGATAATACATATCATTTACTCTGTTTGGATTTGCCAAGAATTTTGCTCTTACAACAAAATTTGAATTTGTTTTGTCTAATGTCAATGTTTGTTCATCATTTATTGTAACATAAGTTTTTTGTTCTGCGAGTGAACTTGGGTCAACAGAAGTTGTTACTTGAAGAACGCCATCTTTTGAAAGATAATAATTTGTTGGACTTACAAGTTTTGTAATTTGAATTGTTGAATAATCAGAAGGTTTAATTAAAGCATTTGCTTCATTTTTTGCCCTTACCATAAATGTGTAAGTTTTTGCTGTTGTAATTTTGTCAGTTAAATCTATTGAAATAGTTTCTGCACTGTCATCATATGTTAAGATAACATCATCAAATTGGATTTCGTAGTCTGTTGCAAGTAAATCTTTTGCTATTGTTACAATTTTTGTTTGTCTGTCAAAAGAAATCTCTGGGCTTTGTAATTTGTATAACATTTCAAAAGACTGTTTTACATAGTGCAAACTATCAAGATATAAGCACCCAACACTGTTTGAACCTTTTGCTTTTACATAAAAATCATAATTGCCATATTCATATGAAGAATAAGAATATTGATTTTCTGTTGTTTGCTTGATTTGCTCAAAAGCTTGATTATCTTTATTGATATAATATTCGTAACCTGATGCAACAGGAGTTGTTTCCCAACTTATTATTTTGTCATCTACATTATTTGTAACGGTTAAATCTTCTTGTCTTACAACCTTAACTGTTGTATATGAAGATAAATAGTATTTTCCATTCCCTAGGTCTTGATTCTTTAATGACTTAATAGAAATTGTATATTCTCCAACATCATGGAACAACACATCTATCACACCAAAACTTCCATTTGATAACCTATTTAATGGTGTTGTTGCGTTATTGAATGTTATGTAGTATTCATACAAATCAATGTCAGCTGATTCGCTGTGGTCTAAATAATATCTTTCATCTTCAACTCTTTGTGTGATTGTATTAACATCAAGTTTTGCAAGATTTGTAAGAGAAATAACATTTGATTCGTTTGATTGAACTTCATTATCATTTTGTGCTTTTACTATTGCACTGATTTCATATGTTCCTTCTTCTGTTTTGTCAAAAACATATTTGCCATCACTATTTAGTGAAACTTTTTCTGTTTTGCTTTTAAATACTATGCTAAGTTCAATATTTTTATCTAAATAATTTGATGCACTAATTGTTTTTGTTTGTGGGTCAAATGAAAGTGTTGTTGCTGTTAATTTTGTGATGTTTTCAACTTTGCTTTCATTTTTGCTTGACAAATAGTCTTTGCTATCTGACACAGCCTTTAATGATATTTCATTGTATTGTCCTGGTGTGATTATGTTTGAGACATCAAAGTTATTTTGTTCAACATCTCTTGATATAGTTGAATTTCCTGATTTTGTTATAATCACATAATGGAAATCTCCAACAAGAGAATTATCCCAAGTAACAAGTCCATTGCTGATTGAAATTTGTGGAGCATATAATCTTTTCCAAACAACTTCAGCACTTCTTCCAACTGCAACTTTGTTTACCACAACATTTTCATTTGTGTTTTTGTAAGAAACTGCATTTACTTGAACTTTGTATTCTTGAACATTCATTTCATTCGGATTATACAAATCAATCGCAAATTGTTTTTCAGTTGTCTTTGGATATGAAACACCATTTACAACAACTTTAAATTCGCTTACATCTTCATCGCAGTCCCAAGATAAAATTTCTGTTTCATCATTGTAACTTATATTTTTTGGACTAGATAACTTTCTTACAACATAAGATTCAGAGTAGTTTGAACCACTGTATATTTCTTGTCCATTAATTTTTATTGCATCACATTTAACTTTGATATCATAAAGTCCACCTTCTTCCAAAACATAGGAATTTGAGTTCTTTACAGAAATTTCTTTTGCTTGTTCATTGTTGTGAGATACAAGCAATGTGTATGAAGTAATCTCTTGAATACTATCTTCAATTTTTACCATAACCTTGTTCCAAGAGATTGAGTTTGTTTGTTCGTTATAAACAATTCCATTTGGGGTATCGCTTTGCATTGGCTTTGCAAATACTTTAACTTCCATATATGAATAAGAAGTGTCATATTCAGCAGTTACCATTGTTGTTCCATAGTTTACTGCCGTTATAGTTTGTCCACTTATTGAAACAACACCTGCATCAAGAGTTGCAAACTTTATATCTTTTACTTCTGCATTATCAATTTTTACAGATGTTGATAAATCGAGAGTGTCGCCAATAGACATCTCAATATAAGATTTTTCAAATGATAAATTGTATTGTGGTTTTTCTCCACAACCAGCAATTATACCAAAACAAAAAATACTTAAAATGCCAAATATGTATGGAAATATTTTTTTCATAAAGTACCCCTTTTTTATATCAAAGTTATTTTTCTTTTTTATTCTAACACTTTTTGACATTTTTTATCAAATAAAATACACATATTTTTGTAAAATATTTATTATAAATAAATACCTTACCATTCAGCACAAAAAATAAAATAAAAAATATGCCATTAATCGACATATTTTTTTATTAAATTACCAATTATTTGCTTGTGATTTTGCTCGCAAATTAATATGTTTTCAAGTGATTTTTTGATATTTTTTTGATTAATTTTATTTAGCACAATTTTATAGTTAATTATTGATTTTTCTTTTATTTCAAGAGTATAATTTAATATATTTTTTATGCCTTTATAGTACTCAAAATTAATGCCAGAAATAGGTATATTTTTGCTTGAAATATACGATGGTTCTTCACTATTTTTAAATAATATTTTTGCCAATATTTGGCTATTATTTTTACAATCTTCAAACATTTGCTCAAAAAAATTATTCAGTTCATCAATATCATATAAAGCATTACAAAAATAAAAAAACTGCATCATTTGAAAAATTTGACCATTTTCTCCTGAGTATAGTTCTTTTACCAATTTTGTTTCATATTCGTTTTTGCTTACACCATAAATATTCACATACATTTTATATGATTATATTTTTTAGTTTGTTACAAATAAGTACTTATCAAGTTTTGCACAAAAATCAATATTGTTTAGATAAGTCAATTTTTCATTTTGTGGAATGTTAAATACAATCTTATATGCTTGCAAACATTGAGTATGCTTTTTGTATTTTTGATTTAGTTTTGTATCTCCATACTTTTCATCACCAAGTATTGGCATTTGATTGAATGAAAGTTGTGCCCTTATTTGATGCGTTTTGCCTTCTTTTATTATAACTTTTAAAAGCGACAATTCATTGTTATAATCTTCCAATTTTTTGTAATATGTTTCCACTTGAACCGAGCCTTGCACTTTTGAGTTAGAAATTTTAACTTCACTTTTTGCACTATCTTTTTTAAGATAGTTAGTTAATTTGTTCTCATCTGTTTTACAATTAAGAACAACAGCAAAATACTCTTTTGTTACATACCCCTTTTTAAAGAAATTAATTAATGTATTTTGTGTGGAAATATTTTTTGCAAAAAGTACAAGACCAATGGTATTTCTGTCAATTCGATGAATCGGATAAATGCTTACCTTTGCTTTTTCTTCATAGTCTTGCTTGATGTTAAATTGTCCATCACAAACTTCAATACCTTTATCTTTATAAAATACAATAACATTTTCATCTTGATAGAAGACTTGATATAAATCTTTTTTTGAAGATGTGTCCAAAAAAATTGTAATCATATCGCCAACATTTACCAAAACATTTTCTTTCACACGCTTTTTATTTACTAAAATATCTTTATTTCTTAATGCCTTTTCAAATGATGAATATTTATATTTCGGCAAATTTTCACTCAAAACTTTTAGCACTCTTGTGTTTTGATTTGACAAAATTTCTATCTTTTCCATAATTTCCCTTTGTTCTAAAATAGATTATATACGAATATATATTAGTATGCAAACCGAAATTGTAACAAATTGATAATTTTGCAAAATTTTAAATAATTTGGAAGATTTTGTTTGAATTTTTGGTTAAACAATGTATAATTAATTGTGGAGGAGAAAAAAATGGCAGCAAAAAATGGTTTTGTTTCAGCAATGGATAGTCTTCCATTCATCCTTAAACTTATTCTTTGTATTCCAGCTCTTGATATTGTTTGGGCAATCTATCGTCTTGTTAAAGGCGTTAGCACAAACAATGTTTTAATGATTGTTTTTGGAATCCTTTGGATAATTCCAGGAATTGCTATTGGTTGGCTTGTTGACCTTATCAGCACAATCCTATTTGGAAGACCAAAATTCTTCGCTTAATAGAAGAAGTTAGAAAAAAGACAGATAATATGATTATTATTTGTCTTTTTCTTTTTATTTTTTACTGATTTATGTATAATAAAATATATGGAGATATTATGGACACAAAAGAAATTGTAAACAAAATTGAAAACAAACAATCCCTTGGGAAAAATTTGATTGATAATCTCATTAAATTATATTGTGATAATAAAATAAGTGATGATGAAATTTTACCTATCATAAAAGCAATTTATGATAATGATATATCTGACCAAGATTTGTTTTATTTAACTGATGCAATGAAAAATAGTGGACACACTCTTAACCTACAAGAACTTGGTCAAGTTGTTGACAAACATTCAACAGGTGGAGTTAGCGATACTACCACCATAATTTTAGTACCAATTTGTGCAGTACTTGGAACAAAAATGTTAAAATTAAGTGGTCGTGGACTTGGATTTACTGGTGGCACTTGCGATAAACTTGAAGCATTTTCTGGCTATAAAACAGATATTGACCTAAATGATGCAATATCACTTGTTAAAGAGAATGGTGGTTGTATGATGACATCTTCACTTGAAATTGCCCCTGCTGACAAAAAAATATATTCATTGAGAAACAAGACAGGACTTGTTGACAATGTTTCACTTATTGCGTCAAGTATAATGAGTAAAAAACTTGCAAGTGGTGCAGATATTATTGTTCTTGATGTAAAATACGGGAATGGTGCTTTTATGCCAAACCTAAAAATGGCAAAAAAACTCGGTAAAAAAATGCAACGAATTGGCGAACTTGCTGGCAAAAAAATTAAAATTGTTTATGGAAAAATGAGTCAACCATTAGGTTATAATATTGGACCAAAACTTGAAACAATGGAAGCAATCAAAGTCCTTGATGGAAAAGAAAAAGGAAATTTGTATAAAGATTCCGTTCGTTTGGCATCGTTATGTGTTGCACTTGATAAACATATTCCTTACCTAATTGCAAAACATAGAGTAATCAAAACAATAAAAAATAAAACAGCTCTTGAAAAATTAAAAATTATGGTAAGAGCACAAGGTGGAAGTTTGGATTTATTTGACGAAGAATATGCAACACCAACACTTATTGTAAAATCAAATCTTAATGGAAAAATTGTTAGCTATAACACAAAAGACCTTGGCGAAATTGTTTGTGAAATGGGTACAAATGCCAGAAATTCAAATGACAAAATTGACTATAATTTGGGCGTTATAACAACAAAAAAAATTGGTGAAAAAGTAAAAATAAACGATGAAATATTTAAAATTTATGCGAAAGATTTATCACAAGCAAAAGATGTTGAACAAAAACTATTGAATACAATTTTAATAAAATAAATTAAAAAACAAAGAAAAAAACGACAAATTTGTCGTTTTTTTATTATTATTTTTTAATTTTTTGATTTTTCTTTTTTCCTTACAAATAATTTTATTATTTCACTTAATGCAAACACAACAAGCCCAATGCCAAAAACAATAAGCCAATTAATAATTCCAATATTTACAACTTTAAGTAAATATCTTATTGGTGTAAATTCAATAAGTGCCAATATTGCAAACGAGAACAAAACCGAATACCAAATCCATTTGTTTGAAAAAGGATTTGTTTTGAAGAAACTTGCATTTGTTCGCATAGAAATTAAATATGTCATTTGTATTATATTGAGTGTTAAGAATGCCATGCTTGAAGGCATAAGTGGGTCAGTTGAAAGAATTGTTCCAAGATAGAATGATACCAAAATTGCAACGGTTTGAACTATTCCCATAAAGATAATTTCAAGACCTACACCACCTGAAAATATAGATTTATTTGCTTTTCGTGGAGGCTTTGTCATTAAATCACCTTCTGGTGGCTCAAGACCTAATGCTATTGCTGGCAATGTGTCTGTTAATAAATTTACAAATAATATTTGAACAGGCATTAAGAATGTTAAATTTGGGAAAATAAGTGTTGCCAAGAATAATGACAATATTTCAGCTGTATTTGCTCCAAATAAAAATGTTATTGTTTTTATTATATTTGAGTAAATTCTTCTACCTTCGCCAACTGCCATAACAATAGTTGCAAAGTTATCATCAGTAACTATCATATCTGCAACTTCTTTTGTTACATCAGTCCCAGTTATTCCCATACCAACACCTATGTCAGC
Organism: uncultured Clostridia bacterium; assembly: GCA_945937975.1. Taxonomy (GTDB): domain Bacteria; phylum Bacillota; class Clostridia; order Christensenellales; family UBA1242; genus UBA5893. Next base: position 2,940 of record CAMEUD010000013.1, on the reverse strand, counting down.
ATTTTTTAATGATGGAGCATCATTAACACCATCGCCTGTCATTGCAACAACTTTTCCCAAGCTTTTGTAAGTCTTAACTATTCTCACTTTATTTTCTGGACTAACTCTTGCATAAACTTTTATGTTGTGTATTATTTTTTTGTATTCTTCATCACTTAATTCATCAAGTTGTGCACCTAACATAACTTGGTTTTTACTTGTACATATACCAATTTCCTTTGCGATTGCAAATGCTGTGTCTTTGTGGTCGCCCGTAATCATAATTGGAGTCATATGTGCCTTTTTACATTTTGCAACTGCTTCTTTAACTTCTTCTCTTGGTGGGTCCATCATTCCAACAAGACCAACAAAAGTCATATTTTCTTCTTGCACTTCGCCAAGTGTTACACTGTTTTGAATGGCACAGCCAAGTACTCTTAATGCACTATTTGCCATATTTTCATTAGCTGAAATGATGTTATTTTTTAGTTCGTTATTTAATTCGACTTCAACTCCATTCACCAAAACTTTGGTACAATGTTTTAGAATTATATCTGGTGCTCCTTTTGTATATGCAGTAAACACCCCATTTTGTTTGTTAATAACAGTCATTAATTTTCTGTTGCTATCAAAAGGTATTTCATCAACTCTAACATTTTCAATTTCAAGTTGTTTTTTATTAAGTCCACATTTTTGAGCATATTCGGTGAGTGCTGTTTCTGTTGGGTCGCCAACAAATTTATCATGAGAAAATTCACTATCATTGCAAAGTGCCATAGTTTTTAAAAGAGTGATGAACATCTCATCTTCAAACTTTTCAGCATTTTTTAATTCGTTATTATAAAAAACTTTTCTAACAGTCATAACATTTTGAGTTAATGTTCCTGTTTTATCACTACAAATTATTTCTGTGCTACCAAGAGTTTCAACTGCATGCAAACGCTTTACTATTGCTTTTTGTTTGCTTAACCTATTAACCCCCATACTCATAATAATTGTAATCACTGCTGGCATACTTTCTGGAATAGCTGCCACAGATATTGCAACTGCTGTTAAGAATGCCGTAATTATACTGCCATTAGGTTTTGCAAGAACTTCAAGTAAGAAAGTAATAACTGCAATAACAAGAACTATTATTGTAATAACCTTTCCCACTGATTTTATATTTTTTTGTAATGGTGTAATGTCTTTTTTTGATTCTGTTAGCATTGTTGCAATTTTGCCAAGTTCGGTATCTTTTCCAGTTGCAATAACAAGACCTTCTGCTCTGCCAAGCCCCACAACACTACCCTTATATGTCATATTTTTTCTATCTGCAAGTGGAGTTTTTGCTTTGCATAAAGCTAACGCATCTTTTTCCACAAGCAAACTTTCTCCCGTAAGGGAACTTTCATCAACTTTCAAATTTGATGCAAAAATAAGCCTTAAATCTGCAGGGACAATATCTCCTGCTTCCAAAATAACAATATCACCAACAACAATATCGCTTGAATTGATTTTTACAATTTCGCCATCTCTCATAACTTTTGCTTGTGGCTCACTCATTTTGATTAATGCCTGCATTTCTTTTTCTGCTTTAACTTCTTGCAAATAACCAATAAGTGCATTTACAAAAACAATACCCAAAATTATAAAACCATCAACCATTTCGCTATATGTTTTTTGAATGATTGCCATTGTTATCGAAACAACAGCTGCAATTAAAAGAATAACTATCATAATATCACAAAATTGTTTTAAAAATTTTACAATGTTTGGAGTTTTCTTTTTTTGAGGTAATTCATTTTTACCATACTTTGTTAAGCGTTCTTTTGCTTCATCTTGCATTAGACCACTTTTGCTTGAATTAAAACTTTTCAAGCAATCATCAATTTTCTGTTCATAATTTTCCATATACATATATTACAAAAAAATAAAAATATTTTCAATTAAATAAATAAACAAATGATAGATAAAATCGCTAAATATATAGAAAAATAATAATATTTGCCTGTTTTTGCAAGTTTTTTCATTATTTTTATAGCAAAAATACCAAAAATTAGTGCAATAACAAATGCAAGTGTTAGGTTTAAAACACCACCACTATACATACTTTGATTGCCAACAAAACACTCATAAATTTCAAAAATAAGCGAGCAAATAATTATTGGAATACTTAATATAAATGAATAACTTGTTGCTTTATCACTATCAACATTAAGCAATATTGCGGTTGAAATTGTTGTTCCACTTCTACTAATTCCTGGCAACACAGCAACACCTTGAATAAGTCCAATTATGCTTGCGTTTTTATATGACATATCATTATAACTTTTATATTTTGGAGATTTTGTCTTGAAATAAGTTACCATAAGCAATATCGCCGTTATCATAAAACAAATCGGCAAAAACTTACCAGAAAATGAATCTATAAAAAATCCCTTAAAAATCAAAACCACAACAACAGTGCAAATGGTTGAAATAATTATACTTTTGCCATTTTTTGAAAATGGGTGTTTGATAAGTTCCCAAATTTCTTTATAAAAGACAATGATTACAGACAATAATGTTGCAATGTGCAAAATTATTGATACAAGCATAAAGTTACCTGTTTCCACATTAAATATCTTGTCCAAAAACACAAGATGTCCACTTGACGAAACTGGCAAAAATTCTGTAAGTCCTTGCACTATTCCAAGTAGGATAAAATACAATGTTTCCATATAAAAAAGGATATGTAATAACTTTGGTTTTTATTACATACCCTGTGTATTTATCTATTCATTTCTTGTGATAAATTATTTTTCTTTGTTATAGGCGCGCCATTTTCTGACCTTTCAAATTCTCTTACTGCAAAAGGTGTTAAATGCTCAATATATTCGCCAATATTGTTGAAGATTGACCTAATGATTGGTGAATACTCTCCCCTTGCGAATGGTACTCTTGTGCGTATCAATCCATATTCTTTTTGGAATTGTTTTG
>CAMEUD010000012.1 GCA_945937975.1 uncultured Clostridia bacterium | reverse complement strand
ATAATAAAAAATATTGTATCTCATCTAATACATCTCGTACCGTTGGTTTTCATCATATGAATACTATTAGTGCAATAAGTCTTTTTCAAAAGAAAATGTTTAAAGGGTGGAATATATATTTAAATGATAATATTATTAATACTTATAATGATGATAGAACATATTTATATTTATTAATGATAAATGGTTTTAAAAATATTGGTTGTACTAAATGGGATATAAAAACTTTATTAAAACAATATGATATGAATCAAGGGAATGCAATAACTGGTAGTTGTGGTGTTTTTGGAAAAAAATATGATGTAATTGCAAAACAAAGATTAAACGAATTAAATATAATAATATAATAATTATGATACCATATATTGATTATTACAAAGGTGTATATAATGTTGGTGATATTTTCTCTGAAGATATTTTATCAAAAATGTATGATAAAAAACTTTTAGATAAAATACCAAATAGAAAAACTATGCGTTTTATTGGTTCCGAAATACCTACAAAGGGATGGCTTGGTCCTCAATCTATATGTTGTGGTATGGGTTGGAGAGTAAAATATGCAAAACTTAACACATCAACAGTGACACCAGACACATTTAAATATACTCGTGGAAAAATAAGTAGACAAAGGGTTATAGATGCTGGTGTAAAAATACCTTCCAATTTACCAGTTGGTGATACGGGTTTATTAGCATCTCTTTTATTTGAACCTAATACGAATAAAGAATTTGATGTTCTTATTTTAACACATTATACTGACGCAAAAAACATCAATGAGTATAAAAAAATTTTAATGCATAAGTACAAAGGGTTAAAAATTATTTGTTATTCTATGGGTGATAAAAAATTAAATTGTGCAAAACTTTTTGATACAATATGTAAATCTAAAATTGTTTTATCAAGTTCTTTACATGGTATAATCTTTTCTCATTCATTTGGTGTTCCTGCACTTTATATAAGTTGTTTTGATGGACAAAAATATGTTGATTCATATAAATTTGAGGATTATTATTCTGTATATGATAGAATTAAATATAATTTTACACCTCAAACAAATTTATTTTCAAATGTTGCGAATAAAATATATGATAAAAAATATATTGAATCTGTAAACCCAACAAGAAATGAAGTTAAAACAATACAAAATAATATACTCTCTGCAATACCTTATCAAGAAGCATTAAATGATTTTGGTAAATCAATTGTTGGTATTTCTAAAAAAAAAGTAAATTTGCAGTAGTAACTATAGCAAGATTAGAAAATCCATATATAAATGAGTGGTGTAAACATTATATAAATCTTGGATTTGATAAGATTTATATATATGATAATTCTTATGATAATGAGGAACATATAGATACAGTACTAGATGTAAAATTAAAATCAAATGTTACAATTATTCCAGCATATAATAAAGATGCATATCAAAAAACTGCATATAATGATTCCTACAAAAGATTTAATTCATTATATGATTATATGTTATATGTAGATGTAGATGAATTTTTAATATTAAAAAAACATAAAACAATTCATCAATATATGGATTATATTTTGAAAAAAAATCCTACTTTAGAAAACGTCAAAATACATTGGGATATTTATGATGATAATAATATAATTGAAAGAGATGTATCTATACCTGTTGTAGAAAGTTTTACAAGAAAAGGTACTACACCAGATTGTGTTGTTCAAAATTATGCAACAAAATCAATAATTAAATGTGGTATAGATGGTTTACAATTCAAAAATGTCCATTTCCCTATTGTTAATGGAAGAAAACTTATCGTTGTTAATGGTGATGGTGAATTGATTTCAACATCTTTTTATCAAATGGTTAAACCTAGAGCTTTAAATTTAGCTTGTATTAACCACTATGTAACTAAATCTATATCTGAATATATGTCACAAAAACTTAAAAGAGGGGATGCTGATGGTTATATAAAACGAAATATAGAAAATAGATTTTTTATATATTGTGACAAAACAAGTAATAAAATAGAATATTACAATAAACATAAAAATGAATAAGTCATATTTAATAAAAAATAAAAATTGGTCTGAAAGATTATCGTCAAGTAGTGGTGGAGTATTTATATCTTTAGCAACACATATTATATCTAATGGTGGTGGTGTTTGTGCAGTTAAATTTAATAATGATTTTACTAGTACTGAATATGATTTTATAACATCTATAGATGATATAAAACCTCTAATGGGTTCTAAATATCTTGATACAAAACCAATATCACAAGAAATTATAAAAAATATAAATAATTATTTAAATAATAATAAAAAAGTTCTTTTTGTCGGAAGACCTTGTCAAATATATGGAATTAAAAATAAAATAAATCATCCTAATTTATATTGTGTAGAAATTTCTTGTTTTGGTGTTCCACTAGATGAAACTTGGATTAACTATAAAAATAAAATTGAAAAAGAGCATAATAGTAAGATAATATCTGTACAATTTAGAAATAAAATTTATGGATGGAATAATTATGCTGTCAGAATTGTATTTGATAATGGAGACATTATTTTAGATGAACATTTAAATAATTCTTATATTAAAGAGTATTTATCAAAAAAACATTTAAAATCAAAATGTCTTAATTGTAAATTTGATAGAGGAATTAGTACATGTTCAGATTTACAAATAGGTGATGCTTGGGGTGTAAAACGTATAATAGACGATGATAATATGGGTACATCTATTTGTATATCATATACAAATAAAGGTGATGACTTATTAAACTCAATCAACAAATATTGTGAAATAAATACTATTTCAGAATTAAAATTAGATATATTAAAAAAATATAATAGAGGGTTACGATAAATGATAGTTATAACTATGACATCTTGGAAAAAAAGAATTAATAATTGTTTTGATATTGTTAAAATGATAATGAAAAACACTATCAAACCAGATATGTTATACCTTAATTTGTCAGATGATGAGTTTAAAAATAAAGAAAATGATTTACCATCTAATATTGTGGAAGAATGTAAAACAAATAAAAGATTTATAATAAATTGGATTTCTGGTAAAAATACAAAATCAATGAAAAAACTTATACCTATATTAGATAAATTGGATGATGATGATATTATTATTCCTATTGATGATGATTTTGAATATCCAATTGATTTTATAGAAAAAAGACTTGATGATTTTAAAAAATATAATTATCAATATGCAATAACTGGAGCACAAAGTACTAAATCATTAAATGATTCAAAATCTATTTTCTTCAAACAATTTTCTTGTGGTGCATCATCAACAACAATATATAAAAAGAAAATGTTGAACAATTTACATAAACTTATAGATAATCAAACTTTATCATCATATCATGATGATGGATTATATACAATTATTTTATATCTTAATGGTTATAAATTTAAAAAATGTTCAACATATCCCGTATGGACAGATAAATTTTATAAAGGTACTAAACTTAAAAAATTTAATGATATTGATGGACTTTCAAAAACAAAATCACATTGGTCAACAAATCAATTAGTAAAATATGTAATGAAAGAAATTTTAGAAAAATCTTATGGTAAAAGAAATGATTGGTTTGGATATTTTAAAATGTTAGAAGACCCAACATATAAACCTATATTATTAAATACACCTCAACCAGATATTCCTAAAAATTCTAAATCAAAATTAAGACAAATAAAGGAAGATATCAAAAATGGTAAATTAAAAAAGGTTTTCATTGACGGTAAGTATACATGGAAACGATATGAATAAAAACAACAAACAACAAACAACTATGATAAAATTCAGTAATCATTCAGTTCAAGTAACTGATAGTTATAAAGTAACAAGATTAAAAAGAATGAAAGAAATAATTTCTGAAATTCATTCAGATAACAGATGTTGCGATGAAGTAAAATCACGAAACACATTTTCATTGGTAAATGAATGGTGTGCACATAATTTACTTTATATGTGTAAATATAAAAGAGAAAGAACCGCTGATGTTGATTTTAATGATGAATCAACGATACGAAAAATCGCATATTTCTTTTTATCAATACCTTATAGAATAATTTCATTTTTACATATTATTTAATTTTGTTATATTTAATTATATAAAAACTTAATATATTATGTTTGGATACAAATTTGTAAAAAAATCCGTATTTACATATATGGAAGAAGCAATTAAACGACTTCAGTTTGTTGAGAAGTCGAATACGGAACTTGAAAAAAAACTAAAGTTTGTTGAGAAGTCAAATGTGGAACTGGAAAAAAAACTCAATGAGTTGAATGAGACCATTTCAGTTCTCAATAAAGAAAAAATTGAATTACAGTCAAAACTTAATCTTTTAGAAAATACTGAACAAAAGACACGAACTAAAAAAACTACAACAACAGAAACAAAAAGTCGTCGTAGAGTTCGCAAAACTGAAGATTAATTGTTATATTTAATATATACCAAAAAAAAATTTATATGAAAAAGTTTATAGGTAATGTAAATGGTAAAGAGTATAATGATGTAAAATCATTTAATGAAGCAGTTGCCGCGTTGTTAGAGTCTAATGAAGATACTATGTTAATTTCTTCTTATTATACAAATGACAACTCAAATGAATTAGGTAATACGGAAGATACAAAGGAAATTGCGTCTGATGTTGATTTGAATGTTAATTTAGAAGATGTTATACTTGATTTTAAAAATCCTGATGTTGATAAAATCAATGACACTGATTTCATAAACAGATTAAAGTCTGCAAAAAATTCACAAGAAATCTATGATGGTGTATTATCACAACTTGAATGTGAAAAGAAGTGGATTAGTAAGTATCAAGAAAAAATTCAATATGTAAATGAGTTACAAAAAATTTATATAGAAAAACTCGAACAATTGAATACTGATCTTGAAAATACCCAAAAAATGGTTAAGTATTATAACAAGGTTCTTGAAACAATTCCAAAACAAACAGAATGTTGTTGTAAGTCTTGTGATGGAGAATGTAATTCAAATTCTTGTACATGTAATTGCAAGAAGACAGAATTTGAAAAGGATAACCCTTCTATCGGTAGTTTGTTAGATGACTTAACAATAGGATTTGATAAAATTTTAAAAGATTTGGATTTTTTTAAATAATAAAAAAGGATGAGTTTAACTCATCCTTTTTTTAATCATTATCTTCTTCATTTGTTTTATCTTCATTAGATGGTTTTTTATTTGTTGTTCTATAATTTTCATTATTATCTGTTTTTTTCATGAATGCTTTATCAGCAATTCCTAAACCAACTAATGCACCAGCTGTAATGATTAATGTATCAATCACCCTACCTAACCATTCATGTGGTTCTCCTAAAAATATATTAACAGTTACTGCAGCGGTTAATACTAATAATATAACTGAACCAAGAAATCTTTTAGAAGATATCTCACCATTTTGTCCAGATAACATCTGTGTAAAAAAACTTTTTTGTTTTTTCATAATTGTTTGTTTTTTGTTATATTTATGATAAATTATATATTAGTCATATGAAATGTATAGGTGTTGATAAAACTGACTTAAAATTCAGAAAATTTAAATATGATACAGATGTACAACTACTTTCTGATCCACCACAATATACTGTAGAATACATTGATGGTGAATCACCAATTAATAATAATATCATTTGTGATAATGTTATTAAAATCAAGGAGTTATCTGATTCATCACAAATTCATATTAAAAATAATCCCAATCCAACTGAAGAATCTTTACAAAAAGAAAGTAACGTAGCAAAGTCTCAAACGAAAACCGAAAAGAAGAAATCTACAACCAAGAAAAAATCATCAAAGAAAGAAGAAAAAGCTAATACAAATCAAGATGTTCCCGTCATTACATTAGAAGATGTTGTTAAGTGTAATATAAATAAAAAAAAGAAATTTGAATACAAAATCTTTACTATTACAGATATTCCATTAGATGATGTTTTAGAATCTAAATTAAATGAATTAGGTGATGATGGCTGGGAACTTGTCGGTTATCAATATAGACCACAAAAAAGTAATTTATTTATAACAACAGAAAATATATTTTTAGGTATTTTTAAAAGAGAAAAAGGTGAGGAATAACCCCACCTTTTTTTATTTAATAGATAAAATCTGTTTTCTTGGTTTATGTTTACTTGAATAAGACACATGTATCCAATTATAATTATACTCATTGATTAGTTGGTCGAAAGGTAATCCCATAGATTTAATCAATTCAAATAATTTTTTATTTTCAGCAACAGTGTCTTCTACAGTGTGAATATCAGCTGCTTCACCAGTCGTGTGTTGTGAATTTTTTGCACCACCAACTGCAACATTTAAAGTTGGACATCTGTAACCAGATGATACAATAATTGGTTTTCCCCATTTCTCTCTTACTGGGTCTAAAATTTTATCAACCAATTCAATGAGATTATTCTTCACTTCTTCCGTAGGTGAATTATTAATCTTCTTTCTCAATGCTGTTGAACTTCTTGTAAGTTCGTTAATTGTAAAAAATTTCATAATTTATTATTTGTGTATAATTTAGCGTATATCTACAACACTTGTAGTTGCTTGAGCTTGTTCAATTTTCGTTTTAATTGCATTTGTCATTTCTGTTTGAGTATTAAATATTTGTTGTGTAGATATGTTCATTTCATGTGTTACATCACTAGTACCATCATAACTTGAATATACAATTATATCATATTGTTTTGGTTTTTCTTCTGAAACATTTGACCATATATCAATACCTATGATATTTGCATATTTAGTATTTTTCACTACACTATTATTTGATGTCATTTTGACATCTCCAAATATATTACCCGCATAATCAGTCATTCTATATTGATAAATTAAAGGAACTCTTATTGATGATGTTGATGTTAATTCAATAGATGAATTTTCATTATCACTCTTTACTTGGATATCTGTATGTGTAACAGGACTTAAAAACAAGAATGAATTACAAGTATCTTCACCAACAGCATATCTATCTTTTTCTTCATAACCAATTTTATGAGTTGTGATAAATGAACCATCATCTCTGTCACCATCAGGACTATCAAAATCTGCTTTATAAAGTTTTCCCAAATCAGTAAAACCATATGTTGATTGAAGTTTTGGTTCAATTGCATATAATGAACCTGAATTTTTTATTGATTTCAATCTCGTCAATGATTTCATAGATGTTGCAATAACATCATCAATACTTTCAGCGGTTAAGTTACTTGATCTTAATTGTAATCTCTTATCTGTTACTCTATTAGATATTGCACTCTCAATTTTTTTCCAAGTTTTAGGTAATCGATTTAAGATTTTTATTAATTTTGTTTCTTTCTCAACCGAATCATTAATGACATCTGTGGGATTAATATTTGATGCGGTAATTGAATTATATTCTTTAATTATTTTAGGTAAACTATCTAATGTATCCGTACCATAATATCCATTATTATATACGAACTTATAATTAATTTCTGATTTACTGAAATCACTTGTTTCATTAAATATACCATATCCAGTTTTTTCATCCATATCGTTTGCATACATATCAAATGTATCGCCGATATTTCTGAATCTTGAATAAATAAATTGACCTCTACATTGAGCGGATTGATACATATTAGGTGATGCAACTTGGAAATCAAGGAATTCTGAATTTGTAAGATTAATAGGCACCAAATCATATCTACCCATTTCTTTATAGTAAGTAGAACTTGAATGTGTTTTTAAAATTACATTATCGTATTGTTCATAATTATTTGATACGCAGTTTCCGTCTTTATTTACAACACCATGATCAGTAGAAATGGTACTTGGACACATTGACAATCTGTTACCACTTAATTTGCTCAACAAGAACAATCCAGATTTAGTTGTAGATTTTATATCTATAAAATAAGTTTTATTTACAATCGCACCATTCTTTTGTGATTCATCAATATTTTGAATTTCACTAGTATAATTACCGGCATTAATATATGTAGTAACACCTTCCTTTAATATAGTAACTTTACTTGTATCACTATTATCAATTAAAGAAACAATTATATCTCCCTTTAAATTATTGACTTGTTCAACAAGATATGTTATTTGACTTTGTAAATCTTGAAGTTTATTATATAATGTAATTGGTGTCTGTTCTTCAGTCAAGAATCCAGATGTAATTTGTTCAGCAGTATGAGCAAAATATTTATCATTTGTATAAAAACTTTGTGACATATGCTCACTAGCGGTTTTTAGTGATGATGTTGCTGCGGCAACAGCTGCGTCAATATTATTTTGTTCAATTAATTCTGTCAAATCATTTTCAGCCAATTCAGGGAAATCATTGAAAGAAATCACAATTGGTTGTGACCATTCTGACTCAAGTGGATTTGCAGGCCAACCTGCTTCACTTATTGATTTAACTTGGATTTCAACTTGTTCACCATTTTGAATAGGTATATCCAATTGATTTATATTAACAGCATCTGGATCTGATGTATCTACTGCAGCCCATTCATAACCAGTTCTTGTTTTCACTCTTTCACGAGTATTGCTATATACTTCTGTCCAATTTGAGAACTTACCAGTCTTTACACCAGTACCCGAACCATAAGTCATTTCACTTTCACGATTAGTATTTCCAGAATCACTCAAATAACGATATCTGATTTTAAATCGTATAATTTTTTGTTCACCTGATGATGGACTAATCTTTGAATCTGGTATTTCCCAAAAACCACGAACTCTATATTTAGGTTTAACTACAGGACCATCCATATATGAGGCTTTAAGACTATTGACTATATTTGAATAATCCATAATCTTATTCTCATGTTCCTTAATCATTGCATTAAGGGATTGTTGGTCTTTTAACTTATCATTATTAGATACATATTGTGTAGTTTGAATTGCAACTTTTTTATCTTGGATTTCTCTACTGATAGTTGTTATCTCTGAAGACAACTTAACTTTATTTGCAACTTTTGATTTAAAGTCAATTGTATTATTGCCTTCTGTTAATTGTTGGTTAATTTGTACAATCTTAAAACTACCCTCACCATTCAAATATTCAAGTCTTGGAGGATTTGGAGTAATACCTTCTCTAATACTTGGATAATAATCATTCGCATATGATAATAATACTTGACCAAAATCAACTACATTCTTTTGATAGAATTTCTGTAATGTCTGGGTATTACCGGCACCATCAATATATGTCAAATCATTACTATAAAATCCAATACCCGGTGACCACTTTGTTGCGGGTATATTTGAATCAGGATCAATGGGTTTGATGAATATAACTTCTCTTTCATCAAATCCTACTGGAATTTCAACATTCGTTACAGTATCTTGTGTTGAACTGATTTTTAATATATTTTCTCCGACATATAATTTCTGTGAACCTTCAACTCTAACAAGTTCAACAGAATTAGTGTCATTAAAAACTTCTTCAACTCTATATCGCGTATAAACCGGGTCTGAATTAACTTCCAAATAATCACCTCTTTTTAATACAACGATATTTTCAAAATCGCTTCTGCTATCAGTATAGTTTAATGAATTTAACTTATATAATTTATGTGTTTTACCATTTGTATCAGACAATAAACTAGTTGATAAAATACTGAATGTACCATAATATCTTCTAAATCTAGGTGGTAAATCCTTAATCTCATCATCTAGTGTATAACGAATGTTATTATTGATTAAGAAATTCAAAAACTCTTTATAATTAATTTCATTATTTCCTTTAAGGTTGTCTTCAAAAGCATCAATCTTTTTTTGAGTATCACAATTCAACATATATCTTTGAATCATAACTCTTTCTGTATTCGCTTTAATTTTATTGGTTAAATCCAAAGTGATATACAGACATGGATTGAGCATGTCTTCAAAAAACCAATTTGATTTAAAACTAAAATTAGTAACACCATTCACACTTGTAATTGTAGGAGCTTCAGTTGGAACAGAACTCAAAATGATTTTTCTATATGAACCATCTGAAAGACGGATATTACTTCTGCCATTACCATCAAGATTAGTAATGGTATTAACTGTTTGTTCTAATCTAGTAATATCATCTTTTAATCTCTTAAATGATGGAATATTATAAGTTTGAGTTTCACCACTAGCGGGATCTGTAATCGTTAAAGTTACAGAATCCTTTCCAGTAGTAACTGCTTCATGCATTCTTTGAATAGATTCAATACTATTCTTTTCAAGAATCATTGCATGCTCCAAATAATTACTTAAAGAATTTTTAATTTTTACAGACATATTATAAAATTTTTAAAATTTCTATCTTATATATTTATTTATGCATAAATAAATTAAAAACAAAAAGTTATGATATTAAAAAAAGGTAGCAAAGGTGACAAAGTTAGACAACTTCAACTTGCATTAGGTATTACCGCTGATGGTATTTTTGGTTCCGCAACAGAAAGTGCAGTTAAAAAGTTTCAAAAAGAACATGGACTTTTTGCTGATGGTATCGTCGGCCCAAAAACAATGGATATGTTGTCTGAACAGAAATTAGATAGTGATGTATCTGATAAATTAATCATAACACCATCTATACAAATAGAAAATTATTATTTACCAAAAGGTCAATATCTAGAAGGTAAATACAATAATGATTATATAATTCTACACCATACTGCTGGATGGGATAATCCTAAAGGTGTAGTTGATTGTTGGGCACATGATTCTATTGGTAGAGTTGCCACAGAATTCGTAGTGGGTGGACAAAGAACAACTGATGGAAGAAAAACTTATGATGGACAAATTATCAGAACATACCCAGAAGGTTGTCAAGGTTATCATATCGGTAAATGTGGAAGTTCATATATGACCACACACTCAGTAGGTATCGAAATATGTAATATGGGTCAAATCAAAAATGGTAAAACTTATGTTAATACACCTTGTATTGAAAGTCAAATGGTGACACTTAAAGAACCATTCAGAGGATATAAGACATATCACAAATATTCTGACGCGTCACTAAAAGCAACACATGATTTGTTATTATATATCGCCAACAGAGATAATATAGACCTCCATAAAGGTTTGTATCAATGGATTAAAAAAGATGGTGCAAAAGCTTTTGATTTCCAATCAGACGCATATTACGGAAAAGTAAAAGGTGGTATGATGACTCATGCAAATATTAGAAAAGATAAAAATGACTTGTTCCCTCAAGATGAAGTCATGGATATGATATTAAGTTTATAATTATGGAAAAAATTAATGCGTTTTTTAAAAAACATGGAATTATAACAATTCTGATTGTTATGTTGTTGTCTTTTGTAAATCAATGTTCAATTAAAAATTCAATTGACAGAAATAATAAATATACAAAAGAATTAGTTAAAGAAATGAAAGCACAAGATTCTTTAATTAATATGAAAATGGATTCAACTTTAATCTCAAATACAGCTGTTGTTAACACTAATAAACAAACTAATAATGCAATTAATTCACAAAAACAACAACAGGTCATAGTTAAAGTAATCCCATCAAAGAGTGGTAAATAAACCACTCTTTTTTTGTTATATTTAACATATGGGAGAACAAATAAATAAAGAATTTGAGATTTTTCAAAAACATTTGAAAAATACAGAAAAAAAACTGAAAACAAAGATTAATTTTCAAAATGATAAAAATCTTGAAGAAATCATAAAAGAACTTAAAAACAAAACTGTTGAATTATGAAACCAATAGATGATACGAAAATACGAGAAGTAAATATAGAACTGGAAAATAGATTTAAAACTGAACGAGAAGAATGGAAAGATAAAATTATTACACTTGTCAAATCTATTGGTGATACTAGAAAACTTTCAGAAGCTCAAATCCAACAATTATCATTTAGACAAATAGTACAAGAAAAACTTGCAGAGTATCGAATACTACAAGAAAAAAGACAAGAAATTTATGATAAACAATATACATCAAGATTTAGAGAATATCATACTGGATATGATTTGAAATTATCAAATACAGAAAAAAATATTTTTGTACAATCAGATTGTTCAGCTATTAAATCACAAATTAAAATGATTTCTGTTCAAATAACTTATTTTGAAGAATGTGTGAAAACATTGGATAATCTTGGATTTGCAATTAAAAATAAAATTGAAATTGTTAGCCAACAATTAATGTAAAAAAGAATCAGGGGAATTTTCATCTCCTGATTCTTGTTTTTTGGTCTCCCTTTAATATTGATACATCAAAATATTCATTATCTATAATTATATTTCTACCCATTTCTTTACCACTTTCAGTAACTAATGAACTTAATACTTCAAATTGTTTTTTTCTCTTTTTACTCTGTTCTAATAAACCTACTTTATGAGTTTTGCCAGCCAAATTATAAACTTTATTTAACCCTAAACTTTCATCAACCAACATATTTCTGATATAGACACGATTTGACCAATCAGTCATATCTCCCAAATATAATCCTCCACCAGTACTTGTTGATGATGTACCACCAGTTCCAGTAACATCACCATCACTCAATGGATAAAGATTATCACAATAGATTTGTAATTCTTCTTGTCTTCTTCTTCTTAATCCAGTTTCATTTGATGTACCCCTATTAATACATAATTCTGCCCACAATGATTTAATTGTTTCAAAATCATTAGGATTATTTTGAATTGCTTTTGCAAGTTTAACAACACCATCATTTTTATCACTTGTAGTTAAACTACCATGATTATACGCAAATGACGCAATTGCATCTGATTGATTTTGACTTAAATTGACATTTTGAAATGTTTTTCCAGTAACACTGTTAATAGATATTTTTTCTTTTATATGTTCCTTCATGCGTCTTTCAGCCTCTTCTTTAGTGATTGGACCTTCGTTGGGACTTGATGCGTGTGTACCATATCCTATACTATAATGATTTACATCCCAAAACGCGTTTGCATGAAATCCCTCATTTTTAATTAACCATTTTATAAATATATCCGTAACTTGCATTAATCCCGCTATAATTGAAACATATTTATATTATAAATTATTTTTTAAATCTTATTTGTATTAGACATTCTGTCATAGTTGTTATAATTTTGGACTTATTTGTTTTAAATGTGTTCCAAGAATAACACCTTTTTTACCTTGGCTTGAAACAAAATTTTTAAAGTTCACAATACCCATTTCTTCAGGTTGTGACCAAGATGTTCTTGTATTTCCAGGGAATGGTGTAATACCTTGACGAACGGATATTCCTCCACTAACAGATGTGTCTGTTGATACACTACCATCTGCCTCCCAACCACCTGTTGTTACACCTTTATAGATTGCTTGTGAATATCCTCTACGTTTAGTGTTTGCGGAACTGTTTCTATCATTATATCCAGCACACACTTCATATTGTCTACAAAATTGAAATGAAGCTTCTGCTACATCTGTGGTGGTTTTTAATAAATTATAGAGATTTGATAATGCTTTATATTTACTGTCATCTTCTAATGTTAATTTAAGATATGCCAATTGTGTATCTCTATCTGTCCATTGTTTCCCTCTACTATTGGCGTAACTTTTCAAATCCTCACCATTTTGACCATTCCATTGACATAATCCAATTGCATGTAAATTATTACTATCAATCACATCCAATGTTGGATCAAATCCACATTCAGCATACATATTACCAGTTACCCCACAAGCACCTTCTGTAGTCATACCAGCATTTAGTTTTAACCACTCTACTATATATCTCGCAGCACCCTGTTTTGAACTTTCAATTGAATATTCAGCCATATTTTAAACATTAATTCTTGATTGTTGATCACCTTTAAGTAATTGAACTTCATAAGGTTCGTCTGTGCTTAAAATGATTCTTCTACCCATTTCTTTACCACTTTGGGCAATTAAACTCGCTAAAGCTTGAAATTGTTGTTTTCTGTTATGTTGTTGTGTAACTACATTATGTAAAATACCCTCACTAGATAAATGATAAACTTTATTTTTACCTAAACTCTCATCAACCATTATATTTCGGACATACACACGATTTTTCCAATCTCTCATATCTCCTAAATATAACCCTACTCCGCCACCACCTACACCAGTATTGGATGTTGCACCTCCAGAAGCACTATTTAATTTCGCAAGAATATCTTCTGCTAATTTTTTATAACCTTCAGAATTTAAGTGAAATTCAGAATCATGACCACCATTAGTTGATGCACGTGTGTATTTACTATAATCATCAATACCCAATTCAATAACATTTGTAAAAACTCGTTTTACAATATTATTATATGATTCCATTTTATTATTATAATTCTTATTACAAAAATCATTATTAAATACATGGACTTGAGTGTTAATATATAATATAGAATTACCACCAGCATTTTTTAATTCTGTCAACGCAGTTTCCCAATCACGTTCAGAACGACCAAAACTATTTAAACCAATCCATACAAATATATGTGTTTTACCACTTGCGACCGCCTTTTGTACTCTGGAAACAGCTCCTTCACCATATCTGTTTGATGCACTAATTTCTATGCCACCTTGTACATCTGTATAATTTTCATTGTTTGGACCTTTAGGCCAATATGGTTTTAAACCAGAACCCCATGAGTCACCAACCAAAAACCAATTCGCTGGTGTTCCACCTCCATTATTTGATATAATATCTATAGCCATATAATTTTATCTTCTTCTTTTAGCAGTTTGGTCACCTTTCAATATTTGTACTTCATATGGTTCACCACTTTTTATTATTTCTCTCCCCATACCTTTACTATTATTAATCATTTCTTCTGATAATGCTAAAAATTGTTTTTTTCTAATTTGATTAATTGTCATAACTTTGACGTTAAAACTTCTTTTTGATAAGTCATAAACTTTATTACCACCCAAATCTTCATCTAATAACATATTCCTAATATAAACCCTATTACGCCAATCAGTCATATCTCCGAGATAAAGACCAGAACCACCAGATGATGTGGAAGTAGAACCATTTTGACCACCAATCACAGAGCCATTAAATCTCCAAATTGTATATGTCTCCCATCTATTATTATAACCTAACATTGATGATTGTTTACAATCTGACCACCAAGAACCATCAAAAAAAATACATATATGATATCCATTACCACCTGTAGACCATGTTCCTGTAATAGTGCCATCTTCTGTTGATGGTGCTTGACTGCATACGTCTCCGTTTTGTGGTGTATATTGTGATGTTTGTCCAGTTGCTTTATTATAGTCACTAGTACTATTCCCATATACAGTATTAGTATATATGGGTTTAAATCCTATTCTTGACATCGCGTCAACACATGTCTGATTTGAAGTACGGTTTTTACCAACTGATCCATTATATGCGGCAATCGGTTTATCAGAACCTATTGATTCTTTTTTAACAACAAATTGATCACCATCACCAACAGGCATATTCTCCCATCTCCAACAGACACTACTTAATGATGCTCTTTTTCCGGCATTACGATATGGATCCATTTTAGTTTTATTTGCTTCAAAACCAAAAAATCCACCACCAATTATACACTTCGTATAATAACCACAATTGTGTCTATAAAAATCTTGTTCAACAGGATTTATATATTCACAAGTTAGTTTAGCATCATTCAGATTAAATTCCATAATATATTTAATATTATTTTGTCATAAATATTTATGATAAAATATTATTTTTATGAATACAGAAAAACATGATATCGTAATTCCATTAGGTATTAAAAGTTTTGAAAATGAGAACTTTGAAATAAAAGTTGCAGTCGCAAGTATTAAAAAATTCTGTACATTTGTCAACAGAATAATTATTGTTTCACAAATTCAACCAATTAAATCTTTAGGTGATGATATAGTGTGGATTTATCAAGATGATATTTATACACATGATAAAGACGCAAACATTATTGAAAAAGTTAGACAAGCAATTGAACAAATTCCTGATTTAACTGATGATTTTTTAATGTGGAGTGACGACCAATTTGTAACGAAAGAAACAAATTGGGAAGATACTATTCCTAGATTTATGAAAATCTATAATGAGAGTACAAAAGATTTTTTTAATGAAAAAGCTAAAAGAAGAATTTGGTGGAAAAGATTAATTAAATGTTTTGAAAGATTTCCGAATAATGGTTATGGATGTAGATTCTTTAATCCACACATTCCTAGTAGATTAAATAAAACTAAATTTATTGAAATGTGTAATAAATTCGATTACAAACATGAGAATGGTATCACAATCTATGATTTATATTATAATTTTATTGGAGAAAAGGGTGTAATTAATTTTGATGAATACCATTGTGCAAAAGGAGAATTGAATTGGAAAGGATGTAGATGGGTTGGTTATTTTAACTCAAGTATGAGAGTCCCTGAATTTAAAAAGAAATTAAAAGATATGTTTAATATAAAATAAAAAATGGTGAGATTAATCTCACCATTTTTTTTGTACCTGTTTCAGATGTGCTCCTAATAACACACCTTTTTTTCCACTTAATCTATTAAGTTGACTAAAACTTATACTCCCTTGTTCTTCTGCTGGTTCCCAAGATGTTCTGGTATTACCAGGAAATGGTGTAATACCTTGACGAGCACCTATACCTATTGAACCATTTGCAGATGGAACATTTGTTCTATCAACATTAGTAAGATTAGGATGTCTCCAGAATTGAATTTTTACATAGTTACCACCATATACATACGGTCCGGCGACAGCCAATCCACCAGATGGTGTTGTGTGATTATCATTACTAAATGGACTTGTAATATTGTGCTGTGTTTTATATGTTTCCCATTGTGTATCTTTTCCAATTTGCCAAAAATCAGCAACCCACTCATCAACACCACTTCCTGCAGCATAAACCATATGATGACTACTCTTTGTTTTCATTAAACAAATATCACCTGGTTGTTGAGTATATCCTTGAGGCCATTTTAGTACTCCATTCGTACCCCTAGGATTTGGTTCATTCCAAAATTGGTCTTCTGGAGTATTTATTCCAAATGTCACATTAACAAACCCATTTTGTTTACAAAAAATTTGATTATTATATCCATCTCCAGATACATAAACACAACCTCCACCCCACGCCCATGCAAGTTTAACAAATCCAGCACAAAGACTTTTGCTTTTAGATGGGACATTCAATTTACTCCAAGCAACAACTTTGGAAAAATCTATTGAACTTGGTGAGGTTGTATTATTCGGTGCTGGTGGAAACCCACTTGCTCGCCATTCACCACCATTATAACTACTCATAATTACTTATTGATCTTTCACTTTTTTTATAATCATTATCAACGAATTCTTTGAACTTTTTGAAAATATCTTTAAATTCAAGATAATGTGATTTACTTATAGATACAAAAATTTTTTTGAAATCTTTTTTGTAACCTGTTTTCTTATTATATGAATCTAACATCTCTTCAAATTTAGATATTAAAAATCTATAATTGAATGAATATACTTGAGAGTTAATTAATTTAAATGCAGGTTCTACAATATCATTTACTTTATATTTACCAGATTTATCATTAAATAATTTATCTACAATTGTTTCTACTTCATGTTTTGAATGTAACGCACCAAATGACATCAGATATGTATTACCTTCTTCAATGAATATTTTATTAATTTGGTCACTCAATAAATCAACATAACTCAAATAAGTATTATCCCAATTATCGTCTATAATAATTGCCAGTTTAAATTCATCACTGATAGAGTCATCATCAAGTCTATCTGGATTTTTTTCAAACCATTTTGTCAAAATATCCTTTTGACTCATTTTTTCATCAATATCTGGAATTTTAACTTCTTTTGTTAATTTATTATATTCATCCAAAGTATAATCTTTTAAACCTTCAAATATTTTTTCACCTTCTTCATCTATAAATTCATTTATTTTTTCGGCTTTTTCCATTTGTGATTGTTCTTGCACTTCTTTCTGTAATTTCGCATCATTTTTATTATTCTCATTTTCTGCTTGCATCAATAACTCCACAAGTTTCTTTTGATTTGAAAGTTTAAACACTTCTGATAATTTCAAGAAGTTTGTATGTATTGTGATTATGGTTTTATACGCTTTTTCTTCTGCAGCAGAGATAAGAAATTCACCATACACTTGTAAATCATCATTCCCATGTGCAAGTTTAGATATACTGTTTTTATATGATTCTAATTTCTTTTGTTCATCATCATGTATATAATTTTTTAAAGTGTCTGCACTATTTCTATACATATCATCTCTGTTAAAGAAATCATACATTGGATTATTTCTATCAATAACTTCCATTTTCTTTTTTTCAACATCAAATGCAGCTGTAAGTTTCTTCGCAAGATTCTGTCTCTTTTTA
This sequence comes from uncultured Clostridia bacterium, assembly GCA_945937975.1. Classification (GTDB taxonomy): domain Bacteria; phylum Bacillota; class Clostridia; order Christensenellales; family UBA1242; genus UBA5893. The sequence continues at coordinate 656 of CAMEUD010000012.1, read as the reverse complement.
CCAAATTCATCTGCAATAATTCTTGAATAAATTCCTTCAACTTCACCAATCATTCGTTGAACTTCATTATTAAGTCTAGCATTTTCTTCTGATTCCATAGACTTTTGGAGAATAAGATTCTGGAATTGGTCAAAATTAACCAATAATAATACTAAATCTTTGCGAATTGCTTGTTTAATCAAACCTATAAAATACTTATATGCTCTTCTTAAAATAGCAGCATTTCTGATAGGTGAGAACAATACACCCCAATTCACAATATTAGCAAGTACAGCTGATTTTTTAAATCCAGTGAAATCAATATCTGCATCACCTAACAATGATAATGTATCAAATGTTTTATTATTAATATCTGTAATAATTTTTTCTATACTCTTTTTAAAATCTGAACCATTAGTGTTGTTGAAATTAACTTTTTGACACGCATTTGATAATTCTTTCATGGTGCTTTTAATTTTTTCTTCAACTTGTTTTCCAAGTTCAATTTCTTCTTCAAGAGTTTTATTGACTATATAATTTGCCTTGTGTTCTCTATAATTGTTTGTAAAGATATTTTCTTCAATTGGTTCATCCAAATAATCATAGATTATTTTACTTTCCAATAATCGTACCTTATCACGATATTCATTATAACTTAAAATGTTATTCATAAGACA
>CAMEUD010000011.1 GCA_945937975.1 uncultured Clostridia bacterium | reverse complement strand
TTTGTTTGTAAATCCTGACGATGTTAGAAAGTGGGAACAAACACAATATAAAATGCGGTAATAAATCCTGCCTTTCCTGCTGTTGTGTACTGAATCCCCATCTGTTGGAGGCTGCTTGCTGCAAATAAAAGCAGACCACAGGCAATTCCTCCCTGAATCAGATCTTTTCTTGTTCCGTCCACTTCCGGCTTCCCATTCATCTTTTCCAACAACCAGATACACGGCAAAAGCGTCACTCCTCCAATAAAGCTTCGCACTCCGTTAAATGTAAATGGTTCAAGAAAGTCCATTCCTACGCTTTGTGCAACAAATGCGGTTCCCCAAATCAGAGAAGTCAGTAACAACATAACTGCATTCTTTGGTTTCATCTCTCTTCCTCCTTGCGCAATTCAAATTATTATAGCATATTTTCTATAGCGTTTTTTGTTTCTATATGCTATAATATATAAAAGGAGAGTGAGTTTATGGAACTAACACAAATTATAACAGTAGTTACAGTTATCTTAACATGGATATTAGGCATATTTGCAAAGAAGTCAAAGTTTATATCAAACAATTTAATACCAATCCAAAACATTTTAATAGGTTTAACTGTAGCAATAATTGAATGGGTAATTACGAAAGACTTTAAAGTTGCACTAGCACTAAGTGGCTTGCTTGCTGGCGGAGCATATGACGTAATAAACAACATTAATAAAATGATAAATAAGGAGGGATAAAGATGAGTAAACAATGTCGAGTATTAAAGGGAGGATATTGTGAAACCACGCAAGGATATTCGGCTTCACATAAAGCCAATGATATAGTAGGTAAAGGATATACACTTGATTATATAATAGCTCATACTGACGGTACCGTTAATTTCTATCAAGATGGTAGATACAACGACCATAATACAAGAGGCAATGATACTTACGGAAATTGCATTAAAATAAATCATGGAAATGGTTATGAAACTTTATACGCACATATGGAGAGAGGATTAAAAGTAAAAAATGGACAATATGTAAAAAAAGGACAAATAATAGGTTACATGGGAAATTCAGGTAACTCATATGGCGGACACTTACATTTTGAGGTAAGAAAAAATGGCGTTTTAATAGATCCATCGAGCTATCTTAATAAAGATTTATTTACAGTAATATCTCTACCAAAAGCAGTAAATGAAAACAAAAAAATAGACCAAGTAAAAGTAATATGTGGTAAAGATACTCTAAGATGCAGAACTGGTCATGACACAAATTCAAGTATAATTGGAGCAATTAATCCTGGTTTTTATAATATAGTTTCAACATATAAAGGAAAAGATTATGTATGGTATGAGGTAGAAAAGGGAAAATGGATTGCTAGAGTAGATGGCTGTGTTAGATTTATAGCCAAAGAAGAACCAAAAGTTGAGCCACCTAAAGTTGAGCAACCTAAAGAAGATCCAAAGGAAGAACCACCTAAAGAAGAACCTAAAAAAGAAGAGGTTACACCTAATCCAACACCAAAAGAACCTGAAATAACAGAAAACTTTATAAAAAGATTTTTTAGGGCATTGATAGATTTAATAAAGAAATGGCTAAGTTTATAATTAAGAGGTAAAACCTCTTTTTATTATATAAAAAAATATAAAAAAAATATAAAAAAAGTATTGACAAAGTATAAAAAAGATGTTATATTTATATTGTCAATAAGGAAGGATGTTAAAAATGAGTTTAAAGAAAGAAATAAAAAAGGTGGAAAAGTTGATAAATGAAAAAGGTTATATTCCATTTATGGATGGATATAAAATATTATTCGTATCGAGATGTAATGAAACATATTACCCAGTAAATGAATTAATTATAAAGGAGGCTAGATAATGAAGAAATTTATCAAAAAGAATAAGGGTGCAATAATTTTATATTTAGAGATAATACTTGGAATGATAGTTTTATCAGTCTATCAATAAAGAAAGAGAGGAAAAATGAAAAAGGAATTTAAAAAAGGGGGAGTGTTGACAAGAAAAGGTTACAAAAAAAATAAAAAGAAAGAAGAAATCAAAAAAACAATCAAGATTTTATTCATAGGATTTATATTAGGTATATTGTATTCATATTTATTTATATATCAAGACTTAATTAAATCAACACAGAGAGCCGAAACGGTGGCTCTAGTACAATTAGACCAAAAGGAAGAAAACAACGCACAGGAGTCAAAAAAAACGGAAATAACAACGAATTATGAATGTAGTTTTGATGAAATATCTTGCAAAATCAAAAAATATGCTGATAATTACGGATTAGATTATAAATTAGCAATAGCAATAAGTAAACACGAAACAGGTTCTTATACATCAGTAGCATTTAAGGAAAAAAATAATGTTGGTGGAATGATGTATTGGAATGGAAGCAAATCAGTATTAAAATCATTTAATACATTGGACGAGGGTATAGAGGCTTTTGTTAAAAATTTAAAAATTAATTATATAGATATGGGATTGGATACGATTGAATTAATCCAAACAAAATATTGTCCTATTGGGGTAAATGACAACGGATTAAACAAGTTTTGGGTAAGTGGTGTAAAAAGGTATTATGAGGAGTTGAATTAATATGGGAATGAATGAATTCAAATTAGAGTTTTATTTTAACTTATACAAAGACAAGCCATTAAAAAGTCGTGATGAATTTAGAAAAAATTTTAAAAAAGCACATGGAAATTTCTTATATTTACCAGAATTAATAGTAAGAATAGAAAATTACCAAATAAAAAAATATGGAGAAACCTTAGACAACTTTGTTTATATACCTAATAGAAATGAAAGAAGAAAAAACAATTATAGAGTAAATGCAGAACAAAAAAGGAGATTAGGTAAATGATAAAATTTATTAGAGAATTGAAAATAGCGTTGAAAGGAAACGAAAAGATATCAAGTTTACTTATAGTTGTTGTGTGTTTTGGTTTAATAGGAATATTTATAATATTAGAATTAATATGGAGGCAATTATGAAAGTTAAAAATATTTTAAATAAATTTAATAAATATATAGAAAAAAATACTAAAAACATTAATTGGCAAAAAAGATATAATAATTTAGAAAAGAAGTATGAATCATCTATAAAAGAAATAGATAATTTAAAAGAACAATTAGATAATGACAAAAATTTAAAGTTAATTGAAGAAAAAAACAAATATATTAAGACTTTGCAAAGACAAAGAGAAATATTAAGAGAAGAAAATTTAAGGTTGATAAACAATGGGTAAATTAGAAGATGAAGCAATATACATATTAACTAAATTGAAAATAGAAAATCATTTAAAAACAAGAGGCAAATACATTAAATTGACTTATAATGAGTTATTAGATTATACGATAAAGACACTAAAATTAATAGAAGAATTAGGAGGTGGAAAATGAAAGATATTTATGTAGATATTAGAAGAAGTGGAATTGAAGATTATTTCCCAAATAAAGATATGGTAACAGTTAATGAATTAATTAATAAGATTGATGAGTTAGATACCAAAATTTATAGGTTAAAAAAAGAAAACAAAGATTTAATCGAATATAAAAATCAATATTGCGAAATATTAAAAAATGTTAATTAATCAAAAATGCAAAGGAGGGAAAATGATACATATTAAAATTGATAATGAATTAAAAAAACAGCTTGAAAAAGAAGCCAAAGAAAAAGGATTGTCATTAAATGCTTACATCAGAATGCTTTTAATTGAAAGGAATAAGTAAAATGACGCTTGAAGAAGTTAAGCAAAAATTAAAGGTATTTGATAAATATACTTTTGATGAAGATACGCATACTTATTATTGTAATGGTAAAAAGGTAGGAATTGGTGTTACTACATTTATTGGACTTTATGCTAATAAATTTGATGAGCAAAGTGTTGCTGAAACGGTAGCACAAAAGCAAAACAAGGAAGTTTGTAAAATACTTGATGAATGGCATTATAAACGTGATTTTAGTTGTGAAAAAGGTACAACAATACACGAATACACTCAGTCATTATTTAGTGGTAATGAGTGGCATTTAAGACCTTTTGATAATTCAAAAAAATATCTTGAAGTAGTTGAAAAAATAAAACATCACTCAAACAATTATTATAATGATTACAAAGACCGATATATACATATCAAAGATGAATTACTAATTGGTGTTGAGTGGGCAAATATCAGTTCGGCTATCGACCATTTATTTTATGACAAAGTTGATAAAGGTGTTGTTATAGTCGATTATAAAACTAATTCATATATGGATGGTTATTATGATAATCCAGACAAGAAAGTTTATAAAAAATATATGATGATACCATTTCAAGACACGTTAGATAATTCTTACGAGCATTATAAAATACAATTAAGCATTTATAAATACATATTGCAAGAGTTGTTAGGTATTCCAGTATTAAGGACTGAAATAGTATATTTAACCGAAAATAAAGACAATTACGAAGTTATTCAAATACCTTATAAAAAAGAAAAAGCAGAATTAATGTTAGAATTAAGGAGAGTGAAAGATATGAATAGTGTACCAGTATTATTAATTGGTAAAAGTGGCTCAGGTAAATCTGCAAGCCTTAGAAATTTCAAGAAAGATGAATTAGCAATTGCTAATGTTTTAGGCAAACCATTACCTTTTAAGAGCAATTTAGAAGCACCAAAAGTTGATGATTACGCAACCATTTTAAAAGCAATAGAACATACAAGCAAAAAAGTTATTGTAATAGATGATGCAAATTATCTTATTACAAATGAATTTATGGCAAAATCAAGTGTTAAGGGTTTTGATAAATATAATGAAATTGGAAACAACTTTTTCAATTTAATAAATGGAATAAAAAATGTTAAGGGTGGGAAAACTGTATATTTAATCATGCATGAAGACACAGATGATGAAGGAAATGTTAAACCTAAAACAATTGGAAAATTACTTGATGACAAAGTAAACATTCAAGGAATGTTCACAGTGTGTATAAGAAGTATGTTTGAAAATGGCAAATATATTTTTAGATTAAAAACAAATGGGCAAGATTGCGTAAAAACACCTATTGGTTTATTTGAAGATGATGAAATGGAAAATGATTTAAAAATAGTTGATGAAAAAATCAGAGAATATTATGAATTAGATAAAGAAGAAGAAAAGAAAGTTGAGGAAGATAAATAATGATAAAACCAAAATTATATGATGAAATAGAAATAAATGAATTTGATTATGTGCCTATTAGCTTAGGTGGTCACAAAGGAATAATAATGAAAGCCGAAGAATACACTAGCCCACAAAGTGGCAAGACTTCTTTAAAAGTTAGTGTAGATACTGCTAAAGATGATAAACAACCAGAATATTTTAAAGAACAATATAAAAATGATAATAGGATTGACAAAAGATGGAGCAATTCAGCAATTAAATTCATTTCTTTAGGAGAAGAAGAAAATCAAGTTAAAATGCTTAAAGCATTTATTACAGCTTATGAAAATTCTAATAATTGCAAATTTGATTGGAATAAAGATTGGGAGCAATTAAAAGGCAAAAAGATAGGCTTAGTATTTGGCATGGAAGAATATGAAAGTCAAGATGGAACATTAAAAACTAACAACAAATTAAGAGAATTTAGAAGCATTGACAAAGTTGATAATGTTAAAATTCCTAAAGTTAAAAAACTTGATAATTCATATGTAGATTACGAGGAATATATTAATAGCAAAAATAGTTCAAATGAGACATTCAGCAACTCTGGAAACGTGGTTGAAATTTCAACAGATGATCTACCATTTTAGATAAAATTAAAGGACTTGTAAAAAAAGTTCTTTTTTTGTGCAAATTTGTGTAAAAATAACTTGACAAAGTTTATTAAAAAATATATAATTTAATTATCAATAGAAAGGAGATAGATAAAATGTGGTTTTTTAAAGAAACTGAAAAAGCAAAAATTTTACAAGGGAGAACAATAAAATATTTAGCTGAAAACAAGTTGTTTGTTACAAAAGAATATTTATCACAAATATTATCTGGTAAACGTGGTTGTTCTCAATTACTTGCAAGAAACATAACTAATTGTATTTGTTTTAGTGCAAAATTAGAAGATTATTTTGTTAAGAAAGGAGAATAAAAAATGGCAAATATAAAAGCATTTTCTTTTTATAGAAGCTATTATGAAGCATTGAAAGAAGTACCTGAAAAAGACAAAAAAGATGTAATATTTGCTATGATAAATTATGTTTTTGAAGATAAAAAACCTAAATTAAAAGGCATAAATAAGATAATTTGGGCACTAATTGAGCCAAATTTAGATAAGTCAAAAAACAAATCAAATGGCAATTCTGGTGCTCCAATTGGCAATCAAAATGCGTCTAAAACCCTTGAAAATAAAGGAAATAATGATACAATCAAAAAACAATCAAAAAACAATCAAAATTCAATCAAAAATCAATCAGTTCCTCATGATATATCATATTCATATTCATATATCAATAATTCATTATCATATATCATTATCAATAATAAAAATAATACTAATAATATATATAATCTATTTAAAGAATATATTAAATTAAGAGAAGATAATAAATATAATATATCTGAAACTATTATTAATAGGCTTGTTAAAAAATTAAATGAATATGGAAAGACTGACGAAGATAAAATTGAAATAATTAGTCAAGCGATAAATGGCGAATGGAAAGATTTTTATAATTTAAGTAATGAAAAGGAGAAAAATGCTAATGATAGGGCAAGTAGAATTTTTGGAAATAATTAATTTATTAGAAGAGAATTATAATAAAAAAATAAGTGATAATATAATTAGAATTTGGTACGATGAATTTAAAAATTGCGATAAAGAAATTTTAAAAAAAGCAATTATAAAATGCATAAAGGAATATTCTTATTTTCCAACGATAAATCAAATTAAAGAACAAATGAGTGCATTTTATCAATACAAGAGGATTTAAAAATGAACACAGTGAACGCAGAATATGAATATTTGGCTTTAGTTATTAATTATAATGAATTATTAGAAAAAACTATTCTTAAAAAAGAATATTTTGAAGGTAAAGATAAAATATTATTCGATATAATTAAAACTGAGTGTGATAAAAATGGAAGTCTCGCAGTTAGTGAATTAGTTAAATATAATAATTTTGATTGTAATTATTTTGCTGAATTGTTAAATGCTAACCTCTATCATTCATCAAAGGAATTAAAGTTTAAATTATTTGAAAAACAAATAATAGAAAATTTTAAAAGTAGGCAAATAAAAAAAATAATATCAATGTATCAAGGCGACAATGATAGTTTCTTCAAAGAGGTAGAAGAAATAAAGGACCTAAATGTTGAAGAAAATGAATATATTAAGGCTCTTGATATAGCAAATACATTGGAAGAGGAAAATGCACAAGTAAAATTGGGGTTCGGTGATTTAGATAAAAGTTTGTATATTTCCGAAAATGACTTTGTAGTGTTAGCAGGTGGAACAGGAACTGGTAAAACAACTTTTGCCTTGAATTTACTAAGCAATCTATCAAAAGAATATCAATGTGTTTATTTCAATATGGAAATGTCTAAAAAAACTTTGTATAAAAGATTATGTTCAATTGAAACTGGAATTGATATTACCAAGTTTAATGATATGAAAAATTTTACGCCAAATGAATTAAGTTTTTTATATACTAAACTTGATAGGATTGAAGAAAGAAAAATTATTTTAATAAATAATTCGCAAAGTATTGACACAATAGAAAAGACCATTTCAAGAATACAAAGCGATAGAAAAATAATTGTCATTTTAGACCATATCGGGCTAATAAATGGAGCTGGCAATAGCCTTTATGAAAAAATGACAAATATAGCAAAAAAAATTAGAGGAATATGTTTAGATCACAATTGCACGATATTTGGACTATGTCAATTATCAAGAGAAAGTCAAAAAGAAGAAAGAGAACCAAAATTACAAGATTTAAGAGATAGTGGCGAAATAGAACAATCGGCAAGAAAAGTATTATTACTACATAACAAAGATTTTAAAAAGCAAAATACTTTAAAAGATGTTGATTTGTTAGTAGCAAAAAATGATGATGGAAGTTGCTTAATTAAAAATTTTAAATTTGATACTAAAAAGCAAAAATTTACGGAGGTATATGATGGAAAATAAATATGCAATTGAATATAGTGGAAAGCAAAAATGCTTTCACATAGATATTTTAGAAAAAACATTAGAAAGAAATTTAAAAGACTTTAAAAATGGAATATTTAAAAATGACTACAAAATAATTGAAATATGTGATAGTTATGAAATTGCTATTTTAACTAAACAATGTTTAGAAAGGAATTTATTAAAAAATGAATAATTTTTATATGAATGTTTACGACAGAACCACTGGGAATGCTTGGCGAGAAGAATTTGAAAATTGGAAAGATTTTTACAAAAGATATTGCAAGTTAAAATATAGCAAAAAATTAATGGTGTTGAGCCACAGCAATTTAGATTAAAGAGGTGATAATATGTTAAAAAAATTAAAAGCGATTTTAAATTCATATACTGATGAAGAATTAGAAAAAATGGATTTGTGGGTTAATTCTACTGAACGTGCGGTTGCTATGCTTGTAGATGACAACGATATAGATTTAATTACAAATAGTGCTGAAATCGAAATAAACGGCTATATAACGAAAGAAAGCAATAAATAGTATAAATATACTATCCTACCATAAAAAGTCGCTCTATGGGGCTAAAAATAGTGTTTAAGAAAGGATTTGATAAAATGAATTATAAAGAAAGATTAAAAGATTATTTGGACGGTTATAGTTCACAATATAATTTTAAAGATGAAAATGATATTGAACATGATTTAGATAGTGATATTGAAGAAATGTTAAAACAAAATCAAAAATTAGAACAAGCATTAGATGAAAATAAAAAATTAATAAATACAATATTAAACTTTTCGTTTTTAAAAGAAGAATGTCCTTTAAATTTTAGTTTTGAATATAACTCAAAAGAAGATGAAGCACAAAATATATTTTATAATGACGAATATTGTGAAACCAATTGTAATGACAATTATAAAGATTGTTGGTTAAAATATTTTAAAGAATTACAAAAAGCAAAAGGAGATGTTAAGAGTGAAAACAAATGAATTAAAGAGGGATAAATTATGCCATACAAAATAAAAATAAAAGATGTAGATACATCAGAATCTTGCGAAACAACAATAGATGATTTAAAAGAGTTGAGGGAACTACTAAAACTCTATGAAACAAAAACAATAGAAGTAGATGTGATTAATACAGAAGTACATAAGGTTAAAAGTAAGATTAGGAGTGATGTTAAGTGAAAAATTATGATGAATTATATTTTACGATAAAAAACAATACTGATTATTTTACTAAAGGTTCTTTTAACTATAAAAGTAATAAAATTAAAAATGATGGAGATATAAGTTGCTCATATAACAAAATAAAGTTTGTAGATGACAAAATAGAAATATCTTATTGTGAGGAAGTAGCAAGTAATGTAAAAATCACAGGTTATGAAAGTTGTAGTTATTCAGCCAAAACAAATGAGAAAGTAATTGGCACATATACATTTGATGAATTGGTAGATAGTGAATATTGGGAAGAAATAGTTAAAAGGTATCCATTTAAAGAAATAGCATTTAATAAATATAAAGAAAACTATATAGAAGAAACAAGAGATAAAATAGAACTTGTTTATATGTGGGGATTAAATAGAATTTATATGTCATTAGATAAAATAAATGGACAAATAGATATATCCACCAATAAAGAAACAGGAGATTTTTATGGAAAAGTTTGTGATTTAAAAATATTAGAACAAGAAGAATTTGAAGAATTAGAAACAAAGGCAAAAACAATAGATTTAATGAAAAATCACAAAGTATCAATATTAGAAAATGGTTATGTTATAGATAATGTTTATTATGAAAACATTGATGACTTTGAAGAATTAAAGGATAGTGATGTTAAGTGAATAATCTTATAGGAAAAATGGCTATATTTTAATTGCTTAAAGTAATAAACCAACAAATAAATGAATTGGGTTGAAAATAGAAAGGACTGATATTATGTTTAAAATAAGAGAAGATTTAGTTGTAAAGGTGAAGGAATAATGAAAATGAGGTTGATTAAATGAAATTTGAAGATATGATTAATAAAATTATTTTAGGTGATTGTATGGATTATTTAAAAGAAATTCCAGATAAAAGCATTGATTTAGTATTAACAGACCCACCTTATGGAATAAATGCTGATAAAGGAATAGGAGGGAATAATTTAGGAAAAGTTAGAAAATATGATGATAATTGGGATATGAAAACACCTGATAAAAAAATATTTGATGAATTATTAAGAGTTGGAAAAAAGGTCATAATTTTTGGTGGTAATTATTTCACAGATAAATTACCTGTAAACGGTCATTGGTTAGTTTGGGATAAAATAGGAGAAATTAATCAAAACGGTGTTAATTTTAGTTCTTGTGAATTAATTTATACCAATATACCAAAAAATAATGTAAAGAAATATTTTATAAGACAAATAGGCTTTATAAACGATGGAGATGATAGATTTCATCCCACACAAAAGCCTTATAGACTTATTAGTGAAATAATAAAAGACTATTCCGAAGAAAATGATTTAATTTTAGACGCATTTAGTGGAAGCGGTACTGTATGTTGTGTTGCTAAAGATTTAAAGAGAAAATTTATAGGTTTTGAAATAAATGAAAAATTTTATAAAAAATCAATTGATAGATTAAATGGTATTAATAGTAATGGTCAATATACAATTTTCGCTTATGAAAATGGTGATAACAAATGATACTAATAGATAGTAGAGAAAAGCCAAAAGCAATAACAAAAATAATTAAATGCTTTGAAGAAAACAATATTGATTATGATACTTCAAAACTTTATGCAGGGGATTATCAATCACTAGACAATCCCAAAGTGATTGTCGACAGAAAACAAAATCTTGCTGAAATTATGCAAAATGTTACACAAAAGCGATTTAGAGATGAACTTATCAGAGCCAAAAAGGCTGGAATACATTTAATAATACTTATAGAACATAGCAAAGACATTACTTGCATTGATGACATTACAAAATGGAAAAATCCAAGATTAGAACAATACAAGCGAACTTTAAAATGGAAATTAAATCTTAATTATCATGCAGAATACAATGAGTGGGAACTTTATAGACAAGCAAAAGAAAAAGGATTACAAATATATAGACCTCCACAAAGACCCGAACAACTAAGAAAAGCATTACACACTATTGAAGATAACAAAGAAGATTATGATGTGTCTTTTGAATTCTGTTCTAAAACCGAAACAGGGCAAAAGATACTTGAAATTTTATCTCAAAAGTGATATAATCTAACCAGGTGATAATATGAGCGACTTATTAAATTTAATATTATCTTTAGGAGCGTTATTAATTGGTGGGTTAATATGCTCTTTTTTTGTTATTTTAAACATTCATAAAAAAGAAATTTGGGAGGAAATTTATGGAAGATATTTTAAAAAATAAATTAAAATATTTAGTTAACAAAAAGAAAACATTGCTTGAAATTTGCGAAACTTTAGAATTGAAAAATTATGAAGTCATAGGACTTGTCGAACTTATGAAGCAAGATGGCGAATTATTAGATTATGTAAATGGGGAAATTGTAAAACTTAGAAAGCCAATAAAAAACAATGATGTTTACGAACTACCAAACAATATGGAGCATTTAAAACTTTTATTAATTAGCGACACTCATTTGTGCAGTAAATATGACAGGTTAGACATTTTGCGTTATTTATATGACAAGGCAGAAGACAAAGGAATTAAACACATTTTACACAGTGGAGACTTTACAGACGGCAAATCACATAGACCAGAGCATATTTACGAATTAAAAGAACCATCATACGAGGGGCAAGTAGAATATTGTGTCGAAAAATACCCTACTTTTAGTGGCAAAACTTATGTCATTGCAGGAAATCACGATGGCTGGTGGTACAAGTCTGCAGGAAGCGAAATAGTTAAATCTATAGCAAAGCAAAGAGAAGATATAATTTATTTAGGCAGTGATGTCGCCGACATGAAAATCGGCAAGCTGAAAATAAGATTATTCCACGGAAACGGTGGCAACGCTTATGCAAAATCTTACAAATTGCAAAAATACCTCGACACAATACCAGTTGAAGAAAAACCACATATCTTACAAACAGGACACATCCACCAAGCATTTTATTACAAGCAAGACAACACACATTGCTTACAAACTGGTTGCTTAGAAGACCTAACACCTTATGCAAGAAGTCTTGGTTTTAGTGGCGACAAGTCTTGTTGGTGGCTTGACATCAATTTTGATGACAAAGGCAATATTTATTCTATAACTCCCGAACTTGAAACATTTGGCAAAAAATTAATTAGGAGAAGATAACCATGCCGACTTTAAAAGAATATTTAGGGCTAATTTGCATTGAAAGAGATTTTGTGATAAAATTATCTAGTGAAAATTTGAAGAAGTATAAAACCAATTTTTATTCCCAGCCTTTTAAAATTTGGCAGTTAGATTTACTTTGGGAATATATTTGGGGCGATATTTCTTTCGAAGAAATTAAAAATATTTTTAAACTATAAAAGCGAGGTGGTGATGTGGCTAAAATCAATGAGTGGCTTGAAAATGATAAATTAATATTGTTAGAGGGTTGGGCTAGAGGTGGCTTAACGGACGAGCAAATAGCCAAAAATATAGGAATAAATAGAACAACTTTATATGATTGGAAGAAAAAAGAAGTCAACATAGCCGACGCCTTAAAAAAAGGAAAAGAAGTTGTTGACTTTGAAGTAGAAAATGCTTTATTAAAAAGAGCATTAGGGTATGAATATGAAGAAGAAACATATGAAAATGGTATTTTAACTAAAAAAGTAAAAAAACACGTTGCACCAGATACAACAGCACAAATATTTTGGCTTAAAAATAGAAAACCTAACACTTGGAAAGACAAAGTTGAAACCGATGAGGATAGAGAGGCTGTTGCAAATGCAAGCCAAGTTATTGCTAAAATTAGGAAAGTAGCACAGGAATATACAGATGGAACAAATAGAAATTAGTGAAAAACAAGCAATTTACATAAATGAGGCTAACCATCGTTGGAATGGTAAAGTTGGAGCAACACAATGTGGAAAGACTTATATTGATACTTTATATGTAATTCCTAATCGTATTGAAGAAAGAAAAGGCAAAAAAGGACTTAACTTTATTGTCGGTGTTTCAAAAGAAACAATAACAAGAAATGTTATAGAGCCTTTACAAGAATTGTTTGGCAATAAAGTAGTAACAGATATAACAAGTAATAACACTTGTCGAATATTTGGAGAAAAAGTTTATTGTATTGGTGCTGACAATGTTGGAAGAGTTAGAAAGTTCAGAGGAGCAAGAATTAAATATTTGTACATCGATGAAGTATATGATATTAATGAAAAAGTATTTGAACTTTTAAAATCTCGTTTGTCTTTTGAATATAGTGTTTGTGATTTTGCAGGAAACCCTCAGCACGAGGAACATTGGTTTGAAATATTTTTAAAAAGTGATGCAGATATTTACTTACAAAGATATACTTTGTTTGACAATCCTTTTTTACCAAAAGTGTATGTTGATAATTTATGTAAAGAATATGTTGGAACAATTTATTATGACAGATATATTTTAGGTAGGGCTTGCAATGCTCAAGGATTATGCTATAAAAAGTTTGCTGATAATCCTGAACGATATGGAATGGACTATCAATGCGAATTAAAGATAGTAAATGGTAAACAAAAATGGGTTGATAATTTACCATTAGGCGAAACTATTATAGGCATTGACTATGGGGGCACAAAATCAGGTCAAGCATTTGTCTGCACAAGAATAGCTTATGATTATACTAAAGTAGTAACAATGGCAAGTATAAGAATAACTGATGAGTTAGACAGCAAACAACTATTAGAAAAGCAAATGGAATTTATAGAATATTGCAAAAATAAATTTCACTGCAACATTGATTATGTTTACCCAGATAATGAAGAAAGCGTACACATAAGAAGTTTAGACAACGCTGTTCGTGAGCGAGGTTGGAATACTATCGTTAGAGGTAGCCGAAAATACCCTGTAAACGACCGAATAGAAGCTCAAAACAAGATGTTAGCATTTGGCATATGGAAATATCTTAACGGCGAGTGTGATAGTCTTATAAAGGCTATGAAAACTGCTATGTGGGATGATAATAAATTGGAAGATACTAGGCTTGATGATTTTACTACTGATATAGATAGTATGGATGCTTATGAGTATTCATATGAAAGAGATATGAAAAGAATAATGGATGCAATTAACTATGAGGAGGTTATGTAATGTTAAAAACTTTATTTAATTGGATTTTAAAAACGTTGTTTGGCGTTAAAACTGAAACTAATAATGCCGAAATGACAATGAACGACAAATTCGCTCAAGAATACAGAGCGATTGATGAAATTAATTTTACGAGTATATTTGCTAACAAACTAGCAAACTTTGCTGTAAGTGATAGCACAGTTAATATAGTAGGCAACAACAAAAGAACGGAAATGCTTACTGATACATTAAACCTAGCAATGGCTAGAGGCAAAAAGATAGTAGGTATGCAACTTGGTTATGGAGGTGTGTGTATAGTTCCTTATATCGACAATGGAAAGTTATTATACACACTTGTAGAACAAGACAGGCTTACAATAGACCAAATAAGTGGCGACAAAATAACTGGAGCTACTTTACTTGCCGAACAAAAGACAATTACAAGTGGCTCTATAAGTGAAACTTATTTTAGATGGGTAAATTACACTATTGAAAATAACGTAATAATAATGAGACAAAAATATACAGACCAGCAAGGAAGCGAAATTGATGTTGATTTAATTCCTGAGTGGGCTAGTATTAATCCAGAAGAAAGAATAATGAATGTTGATAGAGTTCTATTTGGCTATATTAAATCGCCTGTTAATAATAGAATTGGCAATGACAAATATGGCGTACCTATCACATTTGGTTGCGACCATACAATTGCCGAGATAAAAGAATGCTTAAAGCAAATAGCCCGTGAATTTGCACTAAAAGAGGCTTTTGTAGGCGTAGATGTAACAATGTTCGATAAAGATAGCCAAGGACGCCCTAGACTACCTAAAAATGGCTTATTTAAGACATTTAGAAGCGATAGTGATGACTTCTTTCAAGAATTTAGCCCAGCAATAAGAGAGAGTTCTTATTATGCTAGGTTACAAGAACTTTATACAAGACTTGAAAAAGAGGTCGGTGTTAGCAAAGGTTTCTTAACTGACATGGAAAGTTCAAACGCAACAGCTACTGAAATTCGCCGAGCAATGTACGACACATTTACTTTAGTTAATGATATTCGTAAGAATTTTGAAAAAGGAATGGAAGACTTTATCTATGCTTGTAATGTGTTAGCAAATAGATATAATTTAAGCCCACTTGGTGATTATGAACTTGCATTTAATTGGGATTATTCATTATTGACTGATACACAAGAAGAATTTAATCATTACATTCAAGGAGTTAGCCAAGGCGTAATAAGTAAAGCCGAGCTACGTAACTGGATCATACCTAGCGAAACATTAGAAGAAAGCAAAAAGGCTATTGAAGAGATAGAAGAAGAAACACCAAATGTGGATGATTTACTTGATGAAAATAACAAAAACAATAAAAATGATGAGGAAAAAGATAAGAAAGAGTAAAATCTTTCTTTTTTTATTACAAATTTAGCAAAAGTGTTAATTAAGTATTGACAAAGTAAATACTCTATGTTAATATATAATTGTATTAAGAAAAGGAGAAATGAAAAAATGAAAAAAATTTTAGAGAAAAAATTAGGCACATATTATTTAATTGAATATAATTGTGATAATGATTATTATTATATTCAGTTATACAAGAAATGGTCTAAAGGTGGAAGTTATGAAGCAACCGACTATATTTTGAAATTTCCAATTAAAGAAAGAGATAGAGCATTGTCAATTTATAACGGAATTAATTTAAAAAATATGTATAAAGAAATGAAGAGGTAATAGAATGAAAGAAAACAAAATCAGAAAAACACACACTTTTGATAAGAAAGTATATCAAGATTTTCAAATTTATGCCATTTGCATAGGCAGAAGTGTATCTTCATTAATAGAACAATTTATGCGAGAAACACTTAAAGAAATGAAAAAGGAGAAGTAAGAATATGGAAGAAGAAATAATATATTTTTATAATGTTAAAGATGGAAAATATTATCAATCAAGATATACTCACCGATGGTTGAATAATTTACAAAATCAAGTTCAAAAGCAAAAAGAAGTAATAGATAAAGCAACAAATGAATTATTTATTTTAAAAGATATGATATATAAACCAGAAACGAGAGAAGAAAATTTTGAAATTCAAAGAAAAATATCTTCAATAATAAAAAGATTAAATGGTAAAGAGGTGGAATAAATATGGCTAGAGAACTTCATAAAAAGAAAAATAAAGAATTATATGCAATATATTCTACAATAGTAGATGATTATATAACTGAATTTATACCATTAATTGAATTAAGAGAAATATGGCTACAAGATTTAATTGAAGAAGCAAAAGAAAAATTAGATAGATGGTTAAAAGAAGTAGATAAAGAGGTGGAATAAATGAGTGATTATAGAGTTTTCAATGATAATGGTTACGAGCGAACATGGGAAGAACTTTATGAAGATAATGTAAGATTTCAAAAATATACAGATAAATTAGAAAAAGAAAACAAACAACTAAAAGAACAATTATTAGTAACTCAAACAAATGAAGAAACATTTAGACTAGAAATGGAAGATATAACAAGAGCATTAGGATTAGCTGAAGACACATTATTTGATGATGTTAAAACATATGCAAGAAGTTTAAAAGATAATTGGAATAAATTAAAAGATTATATAGTAAAAGAATATTATATGTATTTACCATTAGAAGCAAGTACAAGGTCTATAACAATTCTTATAGATAAAATGCAAGAATTAGAACAAGGAAGTGATAGTAATGAATAAAGAAGAAATATTAGAAGTAATGGAATATCATTTTAAAAAAATCAAAAAATTGTGTCAAATTTATGTAGAAAGAGAAATAGATTATAAAACTGGCATTAATAATAGTAGGCTTGTAGAAGTATGCAAATTAATAGAAGAATTAAAATGCGAAAGTGGAAGAATTAATGAACTTGAAAAAATGTTGTATGATTATGATAATAAGGAGTGATTAAATGATAGATGAAAAATTACAAGAAAAGTTGTTAAGTGTATTTGACAAAAGATTTCAAGATTATAACACGAAAGTATTAGAAGAATTAGGAAATGTTATCAAGCAATTTAAAGATTTAACTCCAAGCCAAGCTCATAAATTAGCACAACAACTTAAATATAACACAACAGTTAAGCAATTATTAAATGAATTATCTAAAATAAGTGGCTTGTCTGTTAAAGATTTGAAAGCAATACTAGAAAAGGTTGCAAAAGAGAACATTGGTTTTGCTGATGTGTACTACAGAAGCCGTGGGCTTGAAACACCTCTGTATAGCGAGAATAAAACACTCCAGAGGCTTGTTTCTAGCGTTTATAAGGTAAGTGGTGAAGAATTTAAAAACATCGCTAAAAGCACAGGTTTTAGGCTTTTAGGAGATAATGGGGAACCTTTACTATTAGACATTGATGAAACATACAAATATGTAATAGATAAATGTGTGGTTGCTATTAGTCAAGGCAAAGAAACATATCAACAAGCAATGAGAAGTACTTTAAAGCAATTAAGCGATAGTGGAGTGAGAAGAATAGATTATGCTAATAATTATTCAAGAAGAATTGATAGCTCTGTGAGAATGAACGTATTGGATGCCGTAAGGGAAGTTAGCAATCAATCACAAATGTTGTTTGGAGAAGAGTTTGGCTATAATGCAGTAGAAGTTAGTCACCATAGTAATTCGGCTCCAGATCACTCCAACAATGATATAGAAAATGGTAAATTTGATATAGATGGTCACCAATTTGTTAAATTAAATATTCTTAAAGAACAAATAAAAAATGGAATGGAAAAAGAAATAACACTAAAAGACATAGATGAGGTTAATCATAGGGTTAAATGCAAAGGCAAATGGTATTATGATTTTGATTATATTAATAATAATCTAAATAGACCTGTTTCTACTATGTCGTGTTATCATTATATCTTTTCTATTGTATTAAGTGTATCAAGACCACAATTTACTGACAAACAATTAGAAGAAGATAAAAAGAAAAACAATGATGGTTTTGAATTTGAGGGTAAGCACTACACTTTTTACGAGGGGGAACAATTACTTAATAGAATTGCATTAGAAATAAGAAAAAACAAAGACATGCAAATAATGGCTAAAAGTTCGGGTGATGATGACTTGATATTGAGTTCACAAACAAAGATAACCCAACTTACAACTAAATATAGACAAGTAGTTAAAGTATCAGGTTTACCTAATAAATTAGCAACAAAAGGATGGGTGCCTGGGTATAAAAGAACAAGTGTTAAAAACTTGAAAAAATAACTAATTTATGCTATAATTTATATATGGGGAGTGCCGTAATCACTTCCCTAATACTTTATTACGGGAGGTATTAGAATGAATAAAGGAATATACAAAATAACAAATATTATAAATGGCAAGGTATATATAGGTCAAAGCACAAATTTAAAAGATAGAATAAAACAACATAAATCTATGATTAAAAATTATAATGAAAATAACAATTATTTAAGAAAAGCAACAAAGAAGTATGGATATAAAAATTTTAAAATAGAAATAATAAAATTTTGTGATGAAAAAGAATTAGATTATTATGAAATATATTATATCGATTTATATAAATCTAGTGATAGAAAATTTGGTTACAATATAGAACTTGGTGGGAACATTAATAAGCATTTATCAAAAGAACAGATTGATAAAATGAAAAAAAATAAAAAAGGAAAATTAAAAGGCAAAGATAATCCATTTTTTGGAAAAAAACATAC